>NZ_JBPYCS010000017.1:0-55791 GCF_051846935.1 Virgibacillus sp. W0430 | reverse complement strand
TTCTGTACTGTTATAGTAACAGTAAGGAGTGGTGGCTCCTTACTGTTTTGTTGCCTATTTTTTATCTTTCTTAGATATCTTGTAGGCGACAAGAGCTGTAATTAGTGAAGCGATTGCTGTGATAACTGCGGCTATCGCTTCTATTACTTTTGTAAGACTTTCCATTTTGACCCCCCCTTTGACTTGTTAATTACATTATAACACCTTATAAGGTGTATTTCAATAGATATGAAGAAGTTTTTATGTATTTTTTCCACGAAAAAAAGACCACTTTTTTAAGGCGGTCGAAACTTTTGGGTACATTTACGGTACACATATATATTTTTCTATTATTATTTAAAAAATAAAAAACCCTCAACACCATATGTGCCAAGGGTTTAAGGGTATGATTCCGATTGGGCTCGAACCAACGACCTCTACCCTGTCAAGGTAGCGCTCTCCCAGCTGAGCTACGGAATCAAATGTATCGACAAGTAATACTATATATAATTCAGGAAGATATGTCAATATGTATTTGTTTTTTGATTGAGTCACGTATTTGTGGGTGTTATTTTAAGAAGTTAAAAAACCTCTCTTTGTATTCGTTAATTTTAGTATTGATTCCTACCGACCACAGTAGATATACACTACGCTTTCCGAGGAGGCTGAAGCCGTGCCCGCGGAAAGCATCCACCTGCAGTGAAAATCAACGGTGTTATTCATGTGTATATCGTTCGAAGTAAAATTGATCACATATTATCTAGTTAGATTCGTGCATCTGTTCCCCCACAACCATTTTACTCATACTTGTTTTTTAGATTTGAACATACCTTGAAAAAGCATCTTACTAATGCTTTGGTAGGGTTAGGGGGACGAAGTGATAAACAGCCTCATCCTCTTAGACTTACTCTAGAAAGCCCATGTTATAACTATAATATTCGCATTAATAATTAGGAGCTTAATAGGATTCAAATTGTAGTACATCTTCTCCTCAATATACTGTTCTAAACAGCAAAATACGACTCGGTTCTAATTCAGTATAGAACCAAGTCGCAATCGGATTGGAAATGGAGATTAATATTTTACAAAACTTACCCCTACAATTATTAGCAGAATAAACAATACGACAATTAACGCAAATTCACTACCGTTAGAATAGCCACCATAACCAGACATGAAAAATCCCCCTCTCTTAGCTATGGATTTATATGCATAAAAAGTATTGTAGTATAAAATATGTATAAAAAGTCAAACCGTATAAACGAATGCCACTAGTCTTTTGCATATTTTTTTGCGTGTTGTATCACGTATTTTCCATGATTGAATATCCACCCACAATTACGTAACTAAAACATGAAACGTATTTCAATTGGCAGTCTAATAAGAGTCTCGTATAATATCATAGTGAGTGTGATTCGAACTTTATTTTGTAACATATGAAACTATATCATTGATTGTATTTTGACAGCTTTTATTAGTTAGGAGCATTGAATTGAAATACAGAAGAAACGATTTATTTCGCTATACGTTTATAGAACCAGTTTCTGCACTTTTTTCTATTGAGTTCATAAACAATAAAAGAGTAGCACTTGCAAATGGTGAAGCAAAGCTGCTCGATATTAGTCTGGAAGGATTAAAACTCTATTCTAAATTGTTTATCCCTAAGGCGAACGAACGGATGACCTATCTAACAATTACGTTTACACTTAATGAAAGGGAATTAAAGCTACCAGGTAAATTAATATGGCATAAACAAGTGAAGACGGGGCATAATTACGGGGTTCAACTACAATTGATTGAGGTTCATTTAAAGTATTTATTGGAAGAGTTAAGAGATTATTCAAAAAAAGGGCTATTTATTATAGAATGAGTACGTTTTGCGTGTAAGATCTGATTTATTCGAGTGCGTATAGGAAAATTAAATGTATATTCAATTTAATGCGTCGGATGGCATTGGCTGAAACCAAAGTTGATTAACGGCTATCAGATCAGGGGGAAGGCCTTTTGATCGGGATCCTCTCTGAAAACAGGCAAGTATGTCGGTCGGATTTATTTCGTTTCCCACAAGTTATGCTTCAGCTTACTACCTACGCCTGTAAACGTAGGTAGTGGACTTCGGCGGATACTCCATCGGTAAATAAGTCAAGGAACGAACCGAATTTGCGAACACCATTTTTTTACGACGTGACAAACTAAATATAATTTACGGTTATACCGTATAATTTGGTACTTCTTCTCGACTCCATTTCTTGTACCACTGTTGTATATGAGGACTGATGCTAATATGAAACTCATCGATGGCATTTTGTAACTGTTTGTATTGATGTCTTACAAGAATGCCATATCCCATAGAAGCATACAATTGCATTAAGTAAAAATGCGCCTCTTCATCTTCTGGTCGAAGCGTACATATTCGTACATACCATGCTTCTGCTTTCTCTGGATATTTCCATTTTTTATAAAAAGATGCGATATTATGTGCGTGTGAAAGCCATATCTGTTCTAGACGAAATCGTTCCGCTTCTGCCCATAAGTAGTTATAATCTTGTAAATAGGAACCAGTATATAACTCCATAATTTCTTCATACGCATCGAGACTGTCGGTTTGGATCTTTTCAGCCTCTTTTATCTGTTTTTCCCACTCATATATATCTATAAAAACATTTGTAGTAGTTAGGTGATAGCCCTCTAATGTGTTTTTTAACGTGAAGTAATTTGTGTACGGTCGAAGTGTTTTGCGAATGTGATATATCGCTGTATACAATTGAGAATACGCCTTTTCTTGGTCGAAATCCTCCCACAGTAATTCAATTAATTCTGATTTATGCTTTGTTTTCCCTTCATGATGTAATAAAAAAAGAAATAATTCTCTTGCTTTAGCGGTTCGCCATTTTATTTGCAACCGTTCATTATTTTCTAGTTGAAACGTAAGCTCTTTGCATACATTAACTCTTAATGGTTGATCCCTTTTAATAGTTTGAGAGAATAAATAATTAGAACGATTTTCAATCCGCTCTATCGTTGCTTGCAATCGTTCTAGTCGAACAGGCTTTAATACATAATCTAGCGCGTTTAATTCAAATGCTTTGAGCGCATAGTCGTTATAGGCAGTAACAAAAATTATTGATAATCCCGGATTCTCTTCAAGCATCATCTCTGCGAGCTCGATTCCGTTAATTTCAGGCATTTCAATATCCAAAAAAACAACATCTACCTTATATAAAAGATTTTTATGCTCATTCATATCAAAATAAAGAAGCTTTGCTTTTATATGCAATGTACTAATTTTTTTTATTTGTCGTTCTAAAAAATCAAGTGCAAGTTGTTCGTCATCAATAAGAATAGCCTTCATACATATTCCCCTTTGTCAAAATTCTTTATTATAAGAAAGCGTATCATAATAATTCGTCGGCTGCTTATTATTATCGGTTTAAATATTAAAAATTTAAATATATTGCTATTCTTATAGAGAGCTTGCTTGAATAAGTGCAAATAGGGATAGAAAAAACCTCAATGGGAGGGATAAAAGTTAAAGTGTGAATTAAAATATACCTATGATAGTATATGGGGATCACAACTTTGGTTGCTATTTTAAAAAGTGTAAGACAAATAGCTTTAATCATACTAAAATATACCGATTAATAAGAGAACTACTATTTTACTCAGGTACGTATAGAACTTGTATAGATGGAGCAACTATAATTTAATTGATATCGATTGAGGTGAATCATGAAACGATTCGTAATTGTACTATTAGTGATTGGGTTAATAGGAGCTTGTATATGGCTTTTTGTAGTTCCCTCGAAGACGAACAGCAACAGTGAGCGGCAAAAAGTTCAACAAAATAAAAAAGCTACGCTTCCAACGGAGCAATTTATTATTAATAATCTACTGCATAAGGATGGTACGATCCGAACCGATTTGCCGCAACATTCAAGAAGTGCTGTCGCCCTATCTGAGTCGATAGGCTTATGGATGGAATACCTAGCAGAGAAAGAAGATACGAAACTATTTGATAAAGCTTATCAAACCATTGAAGAGCTCTTTTTAACGAAAGAAAATGTAGTCATGTGGAAGATCGAAAACGGTAAGTCCGCTACAACAAATGCGCTTATTGATGACCTTCGAATTATGGAAGCTTTATTTCGAGAAGGGGAACGTAGAAACAAAGAAGAATACATTACAACTGCTAAAAGAATAGCGAATGGTGTTTTAAAAAACAATAGAATTGAAGCACATTTTGTTGACTTTTTTGATGTTCAGTATAAAGAAAGGGATAGTAAATTAACGTTATCCTATGTTAGTCCAACGGCATTTCAATATTTGGTCAAATACAGTAAGTTTTCAAAGAAAGATCTGGTTTTTCTAAAACAGTTCATGCAAAACGTTCCTTTAAAAAATGGTTTTTATCCGAAATCTTATCGCATATCTGATGATTCTTTTGAATTTGACGATACAATCAATTTGATTGATCAGCTCTATGTTGCAATGCATATGGAACGATTTGATATTAATACAGAGTCTTTCTATGCGTGGCTAAAGGAAACCTTTTATAAAGAAGATCATTTATATGGAAGATATGATGGTAGTACAAAAAAGAATGCAGTCGAATATGAGTCTGTTGCTGTCTATGCCCTAACGATTCTTTATAGTTTAGAAAGAGAAGAATATACGTTTGCCAAAGATGTATATAAACAGATGATTCGTCACCGGACAGATAAGGAAGATGCAACTTATTATGGTGGGTATCTTTCGTCAAATTCAACGCATTCATTTGATAATTTACTCGCTCTACTTGCAGAGAGGAAACTGTTAGATGAACAAGTTATTGAATAAAAGAAGTCGCATTTTATTTTTAACAGTTGTTGTATTACTCCTAAATTTAGTAGTAAGTATATTCTTTCTTCCATATGATTCAATCGGGTTAATTTTGTTTGTTTTAGCAATGTTAGTTAGTATTATCGGTGTTATGGGGACTGTTTTAGCATCACTTGGCTTAACTTTAGTACTGTTCTTTTTGATAGGAAGTGGATTTTTTTGGGTGAGCTTTAGTGATGGTAATTTATTTGTAGTTTCTATACCGTATGTACTCATATTAGCTTGGATGATTATTCTTTTGTTGTTATCCCTCGCTGCCGGTCAGTTGTCTTCAGAAATTAAAACAACAATTAATGAAAATAACGAATTACGTGAACAAATTAGAACACTTGTAGCAATCGACCCGATTACTGGATTTGATAATAAAGAACGAATGCTCGTTGAATTAGAGTTGGAATTTAATCGCTCGAAACGATATGGACATACGTTTACACTTATACTAATTAAAATTAATCATATGGAACAATTTGGAAAATTATATGGAGATCAGGAATTATCTAATCTGCTCCAATACTTTTCTCAAAGCCTTTATAAAAGCGTAAGGGCAAGCGATCATAAGTATCGACCGGAAAAAGACACGTTTGCTTTGCTGCTAACAGATACACCGGTTGACGATGCACAACTCGTAATAAATAAGCTGAATAATACGCTACAAGTCTATCAATTACAAAACAAAAAATTTATTACGCTACAACTTACGTATGGTGTAGTTGGATTTTCAGCCGATATTAAAAATCATAATGAGCTCTATGATTTAGCAATGGAGCAGGTGGAAGAACATGTATCATAAAATACTTCTAGCCTTAGTTACATTCACCTTACTGTATTGTTTTACTGCGAAAAAAATACATGCTGCTCCTTTATTAGAGGATTTGCAAAACAATGAAATTCATCTTTTACTAATATACTCAAATGACAAAAATGTAGAAAGTGAACAAATAAAAAAATTGGATATGCTGCTGCATCATTTTACAGCAAATGTAAAAATTGTCTCCGATGCAGACATTTCTGCACATGAGCTTGAAACGGCTACACATATTTTTTATTATGGTGAGGATAAAAAAACGGTTGACGGATCGGTGCGCTCCCTGTTTCAAAAGGTACGATCTAAACCAACTATTTTTATGGGGGAAAATATAGAACAGCTTATTAAACACGATCTTTTTCAACAAAATAGTGAAGTGTATATAAATGGAGTTCAGGAAAAATTAGGCACAAATAATCGAACATTTTTAAGCAATCCATTAAAAATGAAGGAAATATCAACTACAAGTGAAGGACAAGTGATGTTGTATGGATATAAAGACACGCAAACTTTTCCGTTGCTCGTGCAAAAAGGGTCGGATTTCATAATAACTGTTGATTTGACAGATAGAGAAGTAATAAATATTTTAGCAGAAGCACTTCACGACATGTTGCCTAACGATCATACGGATGTGCATGTAGCATATCTTCGGTTGGAGGACATTCATCCAATGTCCGATCCTGATCGATTGCTAGAGATAGGCAAGTATTTAAACAAACGAAATATTCCTTATATTCTAGTAGTAATTCCGGTATACATAACACCTGGAACTGGTGATAGAGTTCATTTTACGGATTCTCCTAAGCTTGTTGAAGTACTTCACTATATGCAGGAAACAGGTGGGACGGTAATTTCACATGGCTACACGCATCAATATCGAGATAGCGAAACAGGTGAAGGGTTTGAATTTTGGGATGTGGAAAACGGACAATTTATTATCCAGTCTGATCCAGCACATGACATAGAGCAAATATTGCCATCTAGTCAATTTCCTAGTAAAGTAGACTATTTAAATTATATACGGCCGTTAAAAGAAAAGGAGAACGACTATATAAGCGCACGCTTGGAATATTCAATTTATGAACTTGTTTCGCATCGTTTGTATCCACTCGCTTTTGAAGCTCCTCATTACACGATGTCACAGCAAGGATATTCCATTGTTGGAAACTACTTTTCAACTATTTTTGGCCAAATACAATTAAGCGACGATAATTGGGAAATTATGGACGCCCCTCCATTTATATCGTCAGGCTCCTTTCTAAATGGAATGCAACTATATCCAGAGACAATAGGTTATGTTAATCCAGATCTGTCTCAGCCTTTTTTGGACATGGAGAAAAAGTTAAAACAAACAATGATTGTAAGAGATGGTGTAATAGGTGGATTTTATCACCCATATTTGGGATTAGAATATTTGTCAGAGCTATTAGATGTCTATGAACAAATCCCTAATCTGACCTGGCTTGATTTAAAAAGGACAAGCAATTACGTAGAAGCGGACAATGTACACCTATCGTCGAGCGAATTAGGAAAAATGCATGTTGAAAATACATTGAAGCCGTGGGATCTTTTTTTTGAAAGAAATCATTTCACTGCAGTAGAGATGATTCTATGGGCTGTTACGATCGTTGTATGTGTTTTTCTTCTATTGTTCTTTATCTTTACATTATATTTACGGATCCAATTGAAGAAAAGGCTATTTAAGGAGCGACGTAATCTTGATTAATGGTATATTTTTGTTTTCATTACTTATGATTTGGACGATGCTGTTGTATCACATGTTTCTAATGTTAGGAGGATTTCTGCATTTTGCACGGTACGAGTTCGTTATTCCAGGTTGGCAGAAAAGTATGAAAGATCTACCGAAAGTGAGTATATTAATTCCTGCACATAATGAAGAAATTGTTATAGAAAAAACATTAAAAGCAATGACACGATTAGAGTATCCAAAGGAACAATTAGAAGTAATTGTCATTAATGATAATTCGACCGATCAAACGGGTGAAATTGCTGAAAGAATGGCAGCGAAGTTTCCTTATATTAAAGTAGTCGAGACAACTTTTCCACATGCTGGAAAGGGGAAGTCAAGTGCTTTAAACCAAGGATTTAAAGCTTCCACAGGAGAATATATCGTCGTCTATGATGCAGATAATACTCCGGAAAGAAAAGCGGTCTATTATCTTGCTATGGGATTAAAAAACGACGATAAAGCAGGAGCAATTGTCGGTAAGTTTCGCGTAAGCAACGCTAAATCAACCTTATTAACACGTTTTATTAATATTGAAACGATTTGCTTTCAATGGATGGCTCAAGCTGGTCGCTGGCACTGGTTTAAAATGACGACTATCCCAGGGACGAATTTTGCAATTCGACGGTCAATTATTGAAACGCTAGACGGATGGGATGAAAAAGCACTTGCAGAAGATACCGAATTAACGATACGCGTTTATAACTTAGGTTATTATATTCGTTTTTTTCCAGCGGCTATAACATGGGAGCAGGAGCCAGAGACGTGGAAAGTGTGGTGGCGACAGCGTGCAAGATGGGCAAGAGGAAATCAGTATGTTGTAGTAAAGTTTTTATTGCAATTTTTTAAGCTGAAGCGAAAAGCTATTGTATTTGATTTATTTTACTTCTTTTTCACGTATTTTCTCTTTTTCTTTGGTGTTATATTGTCAAACATAATATTTTTCGTTAGCTTATTTGTTGATTTAAACTTATCGATCGGAATCGTAACAATTATTTTATGGGTATTAGCATTTTCTTTATATGTAACGGAAATCTATATAACGCTCAGCATAGAAAAAACAGAAATGACCGCTCTAAACTTTTTCATCGTATTATTCATGTATATATCTTATTCGCAATTATGGATTATCTTAGTTGTTTATGCTTTATTTTTAGAAACGAAACGAGTGTTGTTCAAACAAGAGGTGAAATGGTATAAAACAGAACGGTTTAATCGATAAGTTTGCTCGTGCAACTGGTGTTTAAATAAGTTTAAGGTGTGAGGAAAGTATGGTTAAATTATCAAGACTTGCAATAAGCGGCATGCTTGCAATTGTTTTATTTCTGCTAAATGAGCCCACTCATGCAGAGGACTTTTCGGTTGAAGGGAATGTCATTTCATTACCGGAACAATTTCTAAATGGTTCTGAAAAGCAGAATACAAGTTCAGTAATTCCTTTAACAAATGAGTCTATAACATTGGAAGGGCTCGTTGACCAAGCTGAACTGTATTATGAGATACCCGTACAAGCGATAAAAAAAGAAAGTAAACTAAATGTCAAGGTACAATACTCTGAGCTGTTATTAAAAGGTTCGACAGTAACAATTTATATTGATGATGAACCGGTTTTTACGACTGCATTGGATTTAAAAAAGAGAGCAATGGATATAGAAATACCTTTAACAGGGGATGCGGTAGAACAAGGTTTTCATAAAGTAACAGTTTCTTTTTACGGGCACCTGTCCGAACAAATGTGTGCAGACTTAGATAATCCTGCGAATTGGCTAACGATTTTACCTGAGAGCTATTTGTTTTTAAATTTTCAAGAGGCGTTGGATCGAGAAAACACATTATACGATTATCCGTACCCATTTATTCAAAAGAACCAAGAGAACGAAATTCAAAGTAAAATTGTTGTTCCAGATAACCCTTCTGCAGCAAATCTGTCCGCTGCCTTGCAGCTAGCTGATAGCTTACTGGAACAAACGAATGGGAAAGCAGCTCAATTGATTGTTAAAGAGTCCGAATTGAACGTCGTTTCTGATCACTTAATTATTGTTGGAGCAGAAGGCCAATGGACAGGCTTAATTAAACATATATATGAAACTGCTAATCTTTCATTACCGAGTAAGGAGATCGTTTTAAGTACGTATTATGTTAAGTCGAATAAAGCAATGAAGCAAGTTTTATTCGTTACTGCAACAGATGATCAAATAATAGCTGACAAGGTTCGTATGTTAACAGAGAAGCAGTTAAGCGATCAGCTTGCAGGAAATGAACTATCCATTGCACAAGTACCATCTATTCCTAAACAAAAATTAAATTCAAAGCAAACATTTAAAGATATTGGTATTACCGATCAGACATTAACTGGAAAACAATCCATTTCCCAAAGCTATTTTTATGAAATTCCACCTTACATTCAATCAAATGAACAAGCAATGCTGCATTTGAATTTAAAAGTTTCCAAAACATTATTTAATGACGAGCAATACACTGCTGAGACGGTAGAAGATGCTGAACTTGTTCTTTTCATTAATGAACTACCTTATTCAATTGCAATAAACGATTTGGACAAACAGAATGAATCGTTTTATGAAGTAGAGGTTCCGATCGAATCACATTTATTACAGCAAGAACGATTTTTAACGATTCAATTTCAAGCAAATGGACTACGTGAAGATGCTTTTTGTACGCCGGCAAATGAAGACAAGTGGATTTTTATTCATGAAGACAGCTATTTGCAGCTCGGTATACAGCATCATCAATCGGAAGCGAGCTTTAAAGCATGGCCATCGCCATTTTCTTCGGTGGGTGGATTAGACGAAACCGTAATCGTATTGCCAAGGGAATTGGATCAGCAGCTTATTAATCAGCTCTCTTTATTAACGCAGTCGTTAGGCCGCGGAGGGAAAATAAATGAACTTGAAATCCTATTTGATAACAATTTGAATGAAGATTCGCTTACATCCAAAAATGTTATTATATTCGGTGGGGTTATAGATCATCCATATTTAAAAGACTTTTATGATGATTTACTAATAAAAGTAGATGATAACTATAGCTTAGATGCATCAGCATTTCATTTTGTGAATGAAACATCTAAGAACATTGCGTGGGTGCAGCCATCTATTTGGAATAAAAAGAATGTAATGGTCGTATTTTCACCAATGCATGATAAGCAGACCGTCCCTTTTTTGACTGAAAACTTATTAGAATACGTGCAAGCAAATGTTTTGGATGCGAATATTGTTGTTGAAAGTCAAAATGGAGAAGTTTTTTCTCATGTGATTAAGGATGTTGATGTTGTAGATAGTGACTCATCCAATGGAATTATTCAAAGTGATCAAACAAAAATAGAACGATGGATTGTTATTGGTTTTATAATTATTGTCGTTGTAAGTACAGGAATTTTTGCTTGTTTTTTTCGTAATAGGAAGGCTAAAACTAAGAGAAATAGTTAAAAATGAAATTGTTTTCAATTCTGTTGTGATTTTTGCAAAAAGCCCGAGAAATGTTGATTAATCAATATTTCTCGGGCTTTTTGAATTTCTTATTACTTTCAATTTGAGTCTTTGTCAGGCTTTTTAGTAGTCTGAAATACCTATAAATCGGTATATTTATCCATTTTTTAAAAAACTGTATATATCTTGTTAAGACGTATGTTTTATACTGTCCAATGGTGATTGAATGATTCCCACAATATGGAATTTTTAACATAAGTAAGCAAATTGAAGGAGGATTTATTTATGAGCAAGAAACTAAGTGTGATGTTTATCTGCTTATTGTTTTTTCAAACAATAATGAGCGGCTTTGCATTACCGTCTTACACAATAGCTAAAGGCATCGATGATAAAATTATAACTGGAACAACAATAACAGACGCAGAAGGTAATCCTATCCATTTAAAGGAAACAAAAGAAGGGGAAACTGTACATATTCTTGTTGATTGGTCTATCGTTGAAGTAGAGCTAAACCAGGTGAACAAGGATACAGTTACTATTCCAACTGAACTATTGATACAGCATGAGCAAAACGGTAGTTTATCAGAAGAGAATCCATCTGCAGGTATTTATCAAGCAACAACGGATGGAGCAATAACGGTACACGTAGAAAAGGAATTAGAAAGTATTGAAAAAAAGGCAGGAAGCTTTGTTATAGAGGCGCTTGTTGCTCCTAGAGAGACGGAGCAGAAAGAGCAATCACCAGAAAAGAAAGATGGATCGGATGTAAGTAATCAGCCAGAATCGGAACAAAATGCGGAGCCAGATTCCACGCAGAAACCTACGCCCGCTGCGAGCAAACAATCTGTACCAACTACACAAAAAGCAAGTTTTAGTTCTGCAAACACAGCAATTACGGAAAATATTATAACCGATATCACGCTTTATCAACGACTTGAAGATGGAACGGAGAAACAGGAGCTAACGCCGGGGCAAGAAATTGAGCTTGTTCGTCCCTATAATGACTTTAAAGTTACACTAGAATATAAGTTTGCTTTGCCTAATAATCATGGGTATTCGAATGGGTCTACATATACAATCACAATACCTGAACAAATTAAAGTGCAACCGAATCCCGAGCCTACGGAATTACGAACAAGCAATGGCAATACTGTCTTCGGAACATTTACTAGTAATAACAATAACGAAATAATAATAGAGTTTAACGAAGAAATTGAAGGAAACTCTGAAATTTCTGGTTTTATAAGTCTTGAATCAGAATTTGATCAACATTTTTCGGATGGAAACGCCGAACAAGAGATTAAATTTCCGATATCAGATGGATCAGAAGTGACGTATCCGGTGAAGTTTATTCCGGAAGGCTCGTCAATTAGCAAGAAGGCGGATGCAGATCAGCCTTACAATACGAAAGAAATTACTTGGACAGTTGATTTTAACAAAGATTTACAAAAATTAAATAATGCTCAGTTACACGATACGTTAATAGGAAACCACCATTATATGTCAGAACCGATCAAGGTTTATGAGTTGAAAATGAACATTGATGGAACAATTGCAAGTGCAACTCCGTTAGCTGACAATCAATTTGGTTCAAGTTTTCCTTTGTCTTTGGGAACGATTGACAAAGCATACCGAATTGAATATAAAACAAAAATTGATGAGAGTGATACAGGGAATGCGTACAAAAATAATGTAGCTCTCCATGCCGATGAGCTTTCTAGTCCATTAAACGCACAGGCCACCGTACATGTTAAACGTGGACAACCGTTAGAAAAAACAAATGGAGCATATAACAAGGAAAAGCAAGAAGTTGAATGGATTGTTAAATATAACTTTGATGAAAGGTTCATCCCAGAAAATAAAGCGATTTTAACCGATGTATTACAGGGGAACCATGCACTTATAGATGATAGCTTTGAAGTGCATAAAATAACAATCAATCAGCAAACAGGTGCAGAAGCTAGTCGCGAGCTTGTGAGCGCAGGCAATGCGCCGAATCAGTATACCGTTCATCCAACAAGTAATGGGTTTACATTGGAATTTAACAATGCGATTGATCATGCATATGAAATTAAGTATAAAACGAAGGCAGTCGATCGTCCTGGAGAAACCGAAAATAGTTATCAAATTAACAACACAATTAACGACGAATTTGGAAACAGCAAGCAAGCAAAAACGACTATTTCTCAGCAAATCTTTTTTAAATCACATAGCGGTGTAGACTATAAAGATAAAAAAGTGCGCTGGAACATACGAATTAATGAAGATAAACAAACAATGGAAAATGTGACATTTACTGATACACTTCCGGTCGGATTTACGATTGAAAATGGGATAACAGTGACACATGGTGGAACAAACGTAACGGAAGGTTCCGACTATACGCTTACGTATAATGAATCTACTAGAAAGATCAACATCGTTTTTCTAAATGCGATAACAGATGTCGTTCATATTAATTACACGACTACGTTTAATTATGATGCGATAATAACAGACCAAGGTGAAAATCGTTCTCAAAACCATACGAATGCTGCAGGCATCGAATGGGATATTGAGCACTCACCGGGATCGATAACAACAGGGAAACAGGAAAATGGATCAACCTTTAGGCCTGATCAATACTCAAAGCAGAATGGCTTTAAGAACGGGACGTATAATCCTGTCTCAAAAGAAATAAGTTGGGAGATTGGGGTCAACTATAACAAAGAGACGTTGAACAATACGGTCATAGAAGATGTTATCCAAGGAAATCAAAATTTTGACCTTGCTTCTGTAAAAGTGTATGAAATGGAATTAACAGGTAGTAAAAATGGGGTGCAAAAAGGTGCAGCACTTGCTGAAAATATGTATACAATTGAACCAATCGAAGATCAAGGTGAAACGATCGGATTTAAAGTAGTTTTAAATAATATTACCGAGCCATACTTAATTGAATATAAAACCGATTTAAACGGTTTACTTGTGAAGTCATCTTACGGTAATAAGGCTGTTGTTAATTCTGAGAATAAAGAGCCATTTGATTTAACTGCTACCGTTTCTCCATATGAAGGTGGCAACTATACGGATAAATTTGGAGAGCAAAATGAAGATAACCCACGAGTAGTGAATTGGAGCGTAGACATAAATCGTGCGCAATCTAAAATAAACAATCTCGTTTTACATGATGAGCTTAGTAAAAATCAATCGTTACGCAAGGATTCCATTATGTTGTATGGTACGAAGGTTAATACAAATCCGAATAGCATTGTGAAAGATGAAAGTAACGTATTAGAAGAAGGGATTGATTATACGGTCGCTTTTTCAGAAAGAGAAGACGGTAGTGACACGTTTACGATCTCTTTTAATAATCCAGTTGAAGCAGCGTATGTGTTAGAGTATGATTCTTATATTCTTTACAAAGGAACTGGAGAAGAAGGGAACTTTAAAAATAACTTTACATTGAATGGAGAAGGAACAGAGTCAGTCTCATCCACAGATCCATTTAGCAGGGCAATTGACGTTAGTAAAATACAAGGGGGAATTACTGGTGAAGTAGGAGCACTTATCGTAACAAAAGTTGATGCCGATAACCAAGCTTCGGCACTTCAAGGAGCAACATTTGAGCTTTATGACGGGGATAACAACTTTATTAAACGAGAAGTAACAGATGCAGAAGGAAAAATTACGTTTAAAAATTTGCTTTATGACCGTGATTATACCCTTAAGGAAACAGAGGCGCCAGACGGCTACGTTGTTTCCAATAGGGATGGATACACATTTAAATTCACAAAAAGTAACGAAGAAATAAATATCCAAAATCATAAAATTATTTATGAAACAAAATTAACAAAAGTAGATGAAGCGGATAAAACAACTAAATTAGCTGGGGCTACGTTCGACCTATACCAAGAAATTAACGGTGAATTTCAACCGATTAAAGAGGGGCTTACGACGAATGCTCAAGGTGTCATCTATGAAAAGAACTTACAGCCGGGAACATACCAGTTTGTAGAGAAAGAAGCACCAGCAGGGTATTTATTAAGCAGTGAACCAATCCAATTTACGATTGACGAGCAGGAAATTGAAACAGTTGAAGTAACTGCAGAAAATAAGGCAATTGAACGAACGTCTATTACTGGTAGTAAAACATGGAATGATGGCAACGCGGAAGACAGACCGAAAATGATTAAAGTAGATTTATTACAAAATGGGGAAGTCATTCAAACAAAAGATGTAACAGAAGATGATAATTGGCAGTACAGTTTTGATGACTTATTACTTACAAATGCGCTAGGTGAGCCATATACGTATACGATTCAGGAGCAGCAAGTAGATGGGTATAAAGCTACGGCAAATGAATTTGACATAATGAATGTTCGCTTGAAGCATATAGAAGTAACAAAAGAATGGTTAGATGACAATTCAATAGATCGCCCAGATTCAATCACTGTTTATCTATTACAAAATGGTGAAAAAATTGATACAGAACAAATTACTGCAGCAAATGATTGGACACATACGTTTTCTAACTTAGAAGCATTCGATGTAAATGGGAAAGCCTATGAGTATACGATAGAAGAAGCGGCAGTAGACGGCTATAAAACAGTAATTGATGGATTTAATATTACAAATGTTCGAGTTGGAGAAACAGAGGTAACTGGTACAAAAACATGGAAAGATGATAATTCTGCAGATCGGCCGAAAAAAATCCAAGTCAATCTACTCCAAAATGGGGTTGCGATTGATACAAAAGAAGTAACGGCGGATTCTGAATGGAAGTACAGTTTTACTAGTCTAGATAAATACGATGATAATGGTGTCGTATATGAATATACGATAGAGGAAGAAGGACTAGATGGGTACAAAACATTAATAGATGGTTTTGATCTTATAAACGTACGATTTGATACGACATCTATTGACGGTAAAAAGACTTGGAAAGGCGATACCGCAGTAGATCGTCCAAAATTTATTACTGTAATTTTAAATGCAAATGGGAAGCAAGTAGACCGTTTGGAGGTTACAGAACAAATGGGATGGAGCTATTCATTTGCAAACATACCCGTATATGATGAGGAAGGTAAAGAAATCAGTTATTCGATTGAGGAAGTAGAAGTACCTGGTTATGAAACCGAAATTGATGGTTTCGACATTACGAATACATTCATTCCTTCTGAACCAGTAGAGAAAAATACAGAAGAAGATACGAAAGCACCGGGCGCGCAATTACCTAAAACCGCCACAACGATTTATAATAGTATACTTGGTGGAATAATGATGATACTTGCAGGCTTTACAGTGTTGTATGTACGAAGAAAAAGTACAGATTCCGATAAATAAACGGATGAGGCATTTACGTTCGTAATTTAAAAGAGCCAAAAAGGATAGGTCGTTTATCTTATGATAAACGACCTATCCTTTCTTATAAAGCATACACTTTCTCGTTAAATTATGCCGAAGTACCCGCTCATATAAACCATTCCTTATGGCTAACACTTAGTTTTTAGGGATGAGAAAGGACATCGTCGTACCTTGTTGAGGAACACTAGAAATTTGTAACCCTTTTCCGTACATTTGTATAAGTCTTCGATTTGTATTTGTAATGCCAATCCCTTTCTTATCATATATGTTTCCGTGAAGCAATTCATTTATTTTATCTTTCGCCATCCCAACGCCATTGTCACGAATCGATACTTCATAGTCTATTTCATTCTCTTTTACCGAAATGGTAACTGTTCCGCCATGCAATTTTTTTAGTATTCCGTGCCTTACTGCATTTTCGACGATAGGCTGAATGGATAACGGCGGAATACGAAAGGTAAGCGTCTCATCAACATTCCAGTCGACATAAATTCTGTTGCCAAATCGCTCTTGTTCGATATATAAGTATGATCGTGTTAGTGCCAGCTCCTCTTTTAATAATACGAGGCTTTTTGTATTATTTACTGCAAAGCTTTTGTTTAAATAATTTCCAAATTCATCTAGTAACTTGACCATTCTAGAATTATCGATTTCACCTAATGATGCAATTGTATTTAAAGTATTCATTAAAAAATGGGGTTGTATTTGCGCTTGGAGCCAGGCAGCTTCTGTTCGTAGCTGCTCATCTATCGATTGTTTTAATTGAGTTAAGGCTCGAACTCTTGCTTTCAGTTCCATTGCTTCTACTGGCTTAGTTACATAGTCATTTGCTCCAGCAAGGAATCCAGCATTTAGATCTTCCTGTTGACTCCTTGCCGTAATTAGTAAAATCGGCAACTCCGCTATGGAAAATTTTTTGCGTATTATTTTTGTTAACTCATAGCCGGATAGTTTAGGCATCATCACATCGGATATAATTAAATCAAAATTTTTTTTATCAATATGCTCTAAGGCCATTTCGCCGTTTAAAGCTGTCTGAATACAATACTCTCCCTCAAGCAATGACCGAATGACTTTTAAGTTAATTGGGTCATCATCTACGATCAAAATTTGAGCAACTTTTGAGAATCTCGAGTTACTGTTCCTACTAGAAGAAGTGGGTTGCGAATCTTCTACTGAACGAATAGGCTTTTCCTGTTTAACTGGATGAATAGGTACGACAGTGTCAAAAGCTTTTAATCGGCTTTTTGGCTCTTTAGTCAAATTATTTGCAAGTGGTATTGAAAAGAAAAAAACAGTCCCTTTATTTATATCAGATTCGACTGAGATCGTTCCTCCATGCAGCTCAACCAATCGTTTACATATATGTAGTCCAAGTCCAATCCCACCTCCAATAGCTGTAATGCTTGCATCCTCCTGTTCATAAGGCATAAAGATTTTCTTTTTTGTTTCCTCACTTATACCAATTCCAGTATCTTCAACATAAATAATTGCTACGCCGTCTTGTGCTTCAGCACGAATCGTAACGGTGCCCTCATTCGTGTATTTAACAGCGTTATGAATTAAATTAAATACAATTTGGATTAATCGATTTTCATCGGCAAAAACGTTAGGGAAAGTTACAGGTACATTGTGATGTATTTTTATTGCTTTTTTTTCCGTCATGAATTGAATCATATCAAGCACACCAGAGATAATGGTACTTAAATTTACACTTTCCTTATTCAAACGAATATCTTTATCTTTTAGTCTCGTAATATCAAGAATGTCGTTGAGCGTGAAAGTCATTCGTTCACCGATTTGAACGAGAAGTGTTAAATTTTCCTTATTAACCGAACTTAGCCGTGCTTCTTTATCATTTAATATCGTTCGAGCAATATTAATAATGCCATGGAGCGGATTACGTAATTCATGAGACGTGTTAGCTAAAAACTCATCTTTTTTCTTATCCGCTTCTTGAAGCTCTTTTGTTTGTTGTTCGTTTAGCCGATTTAGACGGATATGATGCTTGAAAAGGAGTAAGGCGATTACTACAATTGAAAAAATAAAATCAAATGGATAGTAAGGGATTTCAACCAATTGATAATTAATCATGAACCCCCAAATCATGTTTGATGTATAGCTCGTTACAAAAATTAAAATGAAAATAGCATCTTGGTGTCCGCCTCGTATTGTTTTTACCGTTTGGATAAACAAAAAAGCAATTGATAAAAGGTAAAAAATCATAACGGGAATTAATAAGTAAGGATAATATTGAAAAGGAACAATGAGTTGAGCTATGACTAAGAAAAAGTACATATAAGTAAGAAACTTGAAGAAACGAGAGTGTATATGAAACAAATGTTTAATAAATATAAGAAGTGTAAACAACGTACTTAAAAATAAAAATAGCAAGAGCTTGTTAGTCGTCACAATATGTATTGGTAACTGAAGTACAACATCATCATCTATTAAAATTGAAAATGCATGAATAGCGAGCATAAATCCGAAGTAAAACAGCTCTTTCTCATATTTTCCTCTACCAATATAGTAAACGATCAACGCATACATGCTATGAAGAATGTAGATCAAACCTACGACGATTTGCAAAGTAGTTGAACTTCTTGACTGTTTTTGGATAGCGGTTTCTGTACCGAACTGAACAGACTTAGTTATGCCACTAAAGAAGGGAATCTCATAGTTGGATACATGAACGACTAATTCGACTTCACTGCTGTTTGGGTGAAATGTCGCAGAAAATGGCCCCCTTTCTATCACTTTATTTCCTGGGTCTTTCGTTACAGAATTAAAATCAGTTATAGGTACATTATTAATGAATATATCAGCAGAGGTTGTAACCCTTTTAAAACGAATACCGTATAAGGAATGTACGTTTTCTGGGAGAAGAATTTTTAATTTATATGTACCGTAGCCGTATGTTTTTATTGTTGAATGGTCTGGCATCATGCTTTCCTCTGGAACATTTATTATCTTTGCCATCCTTTGAGAAGGAGCGTGATTATTCGTTAACGTTTGAGGGAAAAATTCCCACTCTCCATCTAATACGATCGTTTCATTGTCTTTAAACTCCCAGTCGCTCAAATCGATTACACCATTTTTTGCATAAGGCTGTTCAGGGGTTTTATGATAATACACCCATCCGACTCGAAAGCTAGTCAGGACTAGAAATGTTAGAATAATAGTGAGGAAAATCTTCTTTTTTGAAAAGGCTTGATCTTGTATCATTTGTCTTCCATCCTTTAAAGTAAGCCTTAACGGCCATATTAAACAATTTTATATACCATTCATAATAATCTATGAAAAAAATTGAAGAACAGTTAGAAGTTCCTTTAAATGAACTGCGCACTAAAGTTCCATAAGCCCCAAGGAATGTATCGATTGTCCATTGGGTACTAAAAGCATTTGTCAAAAAGTATTTAAGGTGAAGATCACCAAAAATCTTCGAAGATATAAAGCTTCAGCTTGGGGATCAAAAGCTTGGGAAAGTATCTATCATCGACGTATAGCCGTGAACGAATTCATACAGCATTCAACCAAGAAACAGAGGTTGAATAGCAATACCAACGCGTCTGTGTGGAATCCGGATCCACGCAGACTCCCTCAGTAAAAGCAACAGCCGAAAATCCATTTTAAAAGTTTTGGCAAAAAATGTTAAGATTAGTTGAGGCGTTGCATTCGGAAAGCGGAGTGGTTCCGGATGGAACACAGCAGACGCCAATCTAGCTTTAAATTTTTAAGTGGATTTTAAAATTCTGTTCTTTTGTGATTTTTTAAAAATGACAATTATGAAATTGACTCATATAAATGTAATTATAGCAGATTTACTAAGTGATTCGTGTTTATATAGCTGAATATAGGAGACTCCCTCAGAGAAAGCTCCAGTGGGAAAAGGAACAGCCGAAAATCAATTTAGGAAGCTCCGATCTATAAACAGATTTATTTGAAAAAATAGTTCAAACACGTATCCTATATAATAGAATAATGTAATAATGGTCTTCGTGAAGTTAAATTCTATTAAAGTAACGTTTATTCAAGGAGATCATAGGGTATGGTAAATGAGAGTGTGGAATTTAATAGGTTGTCATTAGAACATAGGACGTTCGTGAAATTGTAATTTATGCTCGTAAGCTTAAAGATAATGCTGACAACGCTCATTTTGAATCGTCTCTGTAGCTTAGCGAATAGCTAGTTTACGTCGAATGGGTTATTATATGGAAATAATTATATTAGCTAGCTGAAAATGTAATGCCAGACCGATTTGCTAATAAAATGACTAAATTCACACACATCATTTGCCTTTTATTATATTACTAATTCAAAAAGTGAGGGTACTATTGTATGGAGATATTTGGAATTGAAATTGATTTAGCAAAAATTATTGAAGTTCTATGGCATATCGGTATTTTAATTATTGCGTTTGTTATTGCCGTACCGATTGGAAGAAAGATTATTGAAAGAACAATACGAAAAATAGGCGAAAAAAGAGCATCGTCCCAAGGGCGAATGAAAACGTTAGAAAAATTACTTGCTAATGTGTTTACGTATGTAATGCTATTTATTTTTATTGTTATGTTTCTCGCGACGCTAGGTGTAGAAATTATGCCTATTATTGCAGGTGCAGGAATAGTTGGTTTAGCAATTGCATTCGGTGCACAAGGGCTCGTCAGTGATATGGTAACGGGATTCTTTATTTTGCTTGAGCAGCAAATTGAAATTGACGATTATGTAACTACTGCTGGCTATGATGGAATTGTAGAAGAAGTAGGTTTGCGTACAACGAAAATTAGAAGCTTCGACGGGACGCTTAACTACGTACCAAATCGGTATATTGAAGGGGTTGCGAACCATTCTCGAGGGAACATGAGAGCACTCGTGGATATTGGCATAAACTATGAAAACGATATTGACCATGCCATTGAAGTACTTGAAGTAATTTGTTCTGAATTCCAAGAAGACGAACGATTTAAAGAAGGGCCAAACGCAATTGGTGTTCAAAGTATTGGATCCTCGGATATTGTTTTACGCGTAGTAGGTCAAACGGAAAATGGTATGCAGTGGGCATGTGAACGAGATATGCGTAAACGCATTAAAGAAGCATTTGATGAGGCAAACATTGATATTCCATTTCCACATCATGTCGTTATTCAAAAGTAAGAAAAACTTAAGTTATAGCCACCAAAAGAAGGAGAAGCGCATGAAGCCGAGTATGGCAGCATTCGCTTCGTCTTCATTTGCAAAAACTAAATCATCATGTACGTATTAATCGGTGTTTTATGCTCGTTCCTGTAACACGATAAGGATATCTCCTTCATTTAAAATCATTTTTTTACGTAATGTAACAAATGCAATGCTTCCATTTTTCTTCCTAATAAAGAGTGGTGTTATGCTATTAGGAATTGTATCCTTTAAAACGGTATCTTTTTCGTTAATCTCAACTTGGTTTAACGTATATGTTGTGTTAATTTTTCGGTTTAATTCTGTAAATACAGCTTGTTCATCGAATAATAGAGAAGCTCGTTTTGATATAGGCAGCTCGGACTGATCGGTATGATAATGTTTTGGTGCTGGTAACGAAAACGTATGATTATAGCCGAATTCTGGTGCAAACGATTGGGCAACGAGCGCATTATAAGATGCGTCGCCTGTCATCGCAAGAATCGTATCATACGGTGTAAGATCGGTTTCAAATTGTGCGTGCTCAGCTAAAATTTCCCCATGATATGTTTCTATATTTTTACTTCGAGCAAAGTGTAAACGTCCTTCCGAAGAGTCAGCGATTAGAACAGGATTTCCCATTTTGTTTAGTTGCTCTGCCAACGCTACAGAGAAACTACTTGCACCAACAATAAGAACCCCGGGTGATTCCTGATTTGCTAAACCGAGCTTTTTCGCAAGTGGTCCAAGCGAAAAGCCGTGCGCACATACCGTAATAAATACAAGTGCAAATGTTAATGCGATCAATATCGAGGCTCCTTCATAGCCATCGTTCATGAGTGTAGTAGCAAAATATCCTGCAACTGTAAGCGCGACAATTCCTCTTGGTGCTATCCATCCAATTAATGTTTTTTCTGCACTCGTTAATTCGGTCCCGATGGTAGGGAGCCAAATCGATAACGGACGAACAATAAATAACATTGCTACTACAAATCCAATAATAGGTAAGGTAAACATTTGCAAAATTGTTTCTTTAGGCAAGGAAGCCGTTAATAAAATAAATACAGTGGATGTTAGTAATACAGAAACGTTTTCCACAAAATGACTAACATTTCCTATGGACGAAACATATTTTTTTGTTCTACCTAACGTTAATCCCATTACAGTGACGGCGAGCATGCCTGTTTCATGCATAATAACTTCTGCCAATGTAAAACAGATCAGGACAAAAGCAAGTATAATCGGTGATTTTAAGTATTCGGGAAATAGACCTTTTCCAGCCATTATGCTTATAATTAAGCCGATCACATAACCTAAGATGACGGCTAACAATGCACCACCAAAAAAGTTGAACAAATAATCCATTTCGAGATGCTCGTTTGTAAATACTTTAATTACTTCATACGCAAAAAGAGCAAGCAAAGGGCCAGCTGGATCAACGATAATGCCTTCCCATTTCAAAACAGCTGCCGTTCTTGGCTTTAACTTGGCGTTTCTTAATAGTGGGATAATAACTGTCGGTCCAGTAACGACGAAAAGCCCACCAATAATAAACGAAACTTCTAAGCTTAGGCCTGCAATAAAGTGAGCAGCGAGTGAACCGAGAATCCACGCTAAAAAAGCACCACCGGTTACAATACGAAAAACCGATTTTGAAATCCCTTTAATTTCTCGGATATCAAGACTTGAACTACCTTCAAATAAAATAACTGCAACTGCAAGCGATATGAGCGGGCTATACAAATCTCCAAGTGTCTCCTGTGGGTTAATAAGGCCTAAGACAGGTCCAATTAATAATCCAGCAATAGACATAATTACAATTGAAGGCCATTGGATGCGCCACGCAAGCCACTGAGAAAAAATACCGAGACCTAAAATAACAACAATACTAACGAGAGCAAATTCTTCCATAATTCCACCTTCTTATGCGGGATAATTTTGAATAAATGTGTGTAGTAGTACTGTTTTTAAAATTTTATTGCACAGCTCATTGGAACGAAGCTAAGGAAACATAAACAAGTCGTACCACGTATTATATACATGTATGTAGTTTACCAAACTAATAAATAAAATACCTGTAATTAAGCTGGATTTCCTGCATGATAAATTACTGGTTTAAGGGGAGTGAATGACCTTACTAGTCTCTCGGTTTACAAATATGTAATTAAATATAGAAGACGTGTATTAGAAAATATAATTGCTCTTAACAATAACACATGATTTGTTCACCTCCTGAATACGTATGTATAAGGTATGTACTTGCGTTGTCTGAAAAAAATTAGAATGCATCTTCATTAGGAGGACAATCATGGTTGAGGCTGTTTTAGGAATATTTATTAACAGAGAAAAAGTAGAATTAATTTTAGCGAATCCAATAATTGAATTCATTTTCATTATTTTGTTATTTACTTTTATTGCTACGTTTCTTATTCATATTGCATTGTTTAATAAATTGAAAAACATAAGAAATTATGTAAGAGAAACAAATCAGATGGACATGGAGCCGTTAAATAGATTTGAGAAGCAGTTTAATGATAGACAGCAAACCGAAGCTGTAAAGCCAGAAACGTTTGTTCAGGAACAATTTTCTAGCTGGCGTTTGTTTAATATTCCGGTTGTTAGCCTTATTAAGACAATACAAATGACTGTATCTATGTTTATTTTAATCGGAGTACTGGGGACGTTTATCGGCTTAACGATCTCTTTAAGCAGTATTAATACAGAAGGAGATCAATTGGTAGAAAACGTTTCAGCCGTACTGGCAGGGATTGATGTTGCGTTTTATACAAGTATTGCTGGAATGGGACTTTCACTTATTATGACCGTTTGTCTTAAAATATTTAATACAGAATACTTACTCACAGATATTATGTTGAAAGCGGAATCGATTTTGGAAGGGCATGAAGAAGGAAGCATGCATCGTCTTATTGACGTTTCAGAAACGATTAATGAATCAATTTTAAGATTGCAAAAAACGAATGAGCAATCATTGCAAGCGATAGTGAATGCTTTTTCCGGATTCCAAGACTATACATCTAGTCTGCAACAGTCAGCAAAAGACCTTGCAGCCTTTAATGATGGACTTACAGATAATTTACAGCAATTTCAAAATCTGTTTCACAATATGAAACAAATAACAGATGGCTTTAGCGATGCGACTACAAAATTGAATACAAACTTCGATACGTTATTTGCTTATTTCAAAAAAGCCGATGGAAGAAATGAGCGGCTTTCGCAAACAGTGGAAGGAATGTATGAACGGATAAAGGAGGCTTCAAAAGCTCAGAAAAGTATATTCGAGCATTTTCAAGCTTCGGTAGATGAGCTGAAGCAATATATTCATTCTATTGTGGAAGAGCAGACGGATCTCCAAGCTTCTTTTAAGTCAATAATCAAACAGAATAGTCGCTTAGTTGACACTATGGGACAGCACAACAAGGAATTTAAAAACGTTTTTGGAAATAATGTAAGCGCACAGTTAGCCGGTATTGTTTCGACTTTAAGTAAACTGTCCAATGACTTTGATATGCTGGAAAATGCTATTGGAAGTTTACCGGAGGCTTTGGAGACGATTAGTCACACGCAAGTAGAATACAAGCATTTATTAATAGATCGTTTTGAGGAGCTGAAGCAGTTTAACCGAACATTCAACAATCATTTAAAATCACATGCCGACGATTCAATTCGCTTTGATAAGCAGGTTCAAGAAGCAAGTCGAACGTATGAACAGATAGGCTTAAAAAATAATGAGTTGCTTCATGAAATAAATACAGTTATTTCGAAAACAGCTCATATTTCAAATGAACAGGAAAGGCAAATCGAATTAAAGATAGCCCATTTGACAGATGCACTTACGAAGCATGTTGCAATCCTAGGTTCAACGCTTGAGGATAAACTGGACAGGGTCGTAAGGAACATGCATGAAACAGCAGAAAAAACGAGCGATGGGCTTAACAGGGATTTCAGGGAGTTAAGCCGTATTACGGGGGATATACAAAAAGAAAATTTTCGTTTCATACAGCAAATTTTACAGGAGCTTAGTCGGGAGATTCAACAGTTAAACAGGCAATTATCGGTTACAGGCCAACACGTCGCACAGCGAAATCAAACTGCTAGGTTGAGTCAAAATGAATTCTAAATATCGTAGGCTTTTTAAAAACGAACAAGAGGAAGGACAGTTCTGGCCATCTTTTACCGACTTGTTAACAGTTATTTTATTATGTTTTATTTTAATTTTTATTGCGATGATGATTATAAAATCGTTGCAAATAGAAGAAATGAAACGAACGATTGATCAAATTATGGGTGTTCGTGAACAGCTTGTTAGTGATTTGAAAAATGAATTCAGTACTTCTGACCTGGCGATTGAAGTGGATGAAAAAACAGGTGCAATCATTTTTAATACGGAAATATTATTCGAATACGACGAAGCTAAATTAAAGCCAACTTCATTTCAATTTCTAGACGAATTTGTCCCGAAATACTTAGACACATTGTTTGCAAGTGGTTATGAAGATTATATTGCCGAAATTATTATTGAAGGACACACAGATCGTGACGGAACGTATTTGTACAATTTGGAGCTTGCTCAAGAGCGGGCGTACAGTGTTGCTTCCTATATATTAAGCGATGCATTTCCTTATAAGCACATTCAGAACAACTTAGAAGAAAAGCTGACCGTTAATAGTAAATCTTTTTCGGATTACCGAACGAATGATCATGGGGAATATAGTGCGGAAAAATCCCGGCGTGTAGAATTTAAGTTTCGCTTGAAGGATGAAGAGATACTCGATAAAACGAGAGAAATCTTAGGGAGATGATTATTAAAAACATTCTACGGAATCGATTTTATGGGATAATAAGAGTACAGAAAAAACCTATAATTTTCCCGAAGATCACTTTAATCAATTTCTTAAATAAATACGGTCAGATGAGATGAGAGAGACGCTCTTTTTGATAATTGTTCAAGATCATACGAAAGAGGCTGCTGCTCAAGCTCAGAAGTTGAAAGCTTTTCAGATGAAGACACAGATGTGGCATTAATTAGAGCGGGTGACCAACGTGTTAGTAATAGAAGTAATCGCTACCCTGAGCATTGGTGATTACTTTTTTGTAAATTAAAGTAAAAAGGAAAACAATGAGAGTCGAAATCACGTTCTATAAAATGACGAGTATATCAAATGTAAATTTGATTAGAATCTAGCTTTCATCAGTAGTGTAAGTGTTATCCTAAATTGAAAAGGGATCTTTATTCACAAATCAGTATAGCTGGTCTGGATGTGAAGATAAGTGCTGGAAAAGCTAAAAGTTGAAAAATGTATATGTAGGTTACTTTCCTTCAAAATCAATTTGTATGCTCATAGACACCATAACTTTTACTGTACGAGGTGAAGTAAGGCTTTAAAAAACATATTCTAAATTTTTAACTTCTGTATTAATAAAAGCTATTATGAAATTGCTTCACGTGGTAAAATAAAAAAGGTTTATGGACGGCATATGCGTTCATACGAACCACAGACTAACTAGTTGGAGGATTATCGTACATGTGGTTTATTTTTTCAATTTTTACGGCGATTGCATGGGGAGCAGCAAACCTGTTTTATAAAAAAGGGTCAGACAGCAAGGATAAGCTGAGTCATTTGAAGATTGTTGTTATGGTCGGTCTTGTTATGGGGATTCACGCAGTATTTTATATGATTATTAAAGATATTTCATTTGATCCATTCGATATGGTTCGTTATTTCCCAGTTTCATTTATGTACATTTTGTCGATGACTATTGGATATATTGGATTGCGATACATTGAATTATCGATTGCAGCTCCGGTGCAAAACTCTTCCGGAGCAGTAAGTGCTGTGCTTCTATTTATATTTTTCCCCCGCGAAATGAGTAGCATTGCAATTGCAGGGATTCTTATTGTAACAGCTGGTGTTATCGGACTTGCCTTTTTGGAAAAGCAAGCGGAAACAGAAGCGTTGCAAACGAATAACAAAATAATTGATAAGAAGTATCAGATTGGTGTATTAGCAATTATTTTTCCGATATTATATAGTTTAATTGACGGTCTCGGTACGTTTGCTGATGGCATTTATCTCGATGAGTTAAAGCTCATTAGCGAAGATGCTGCGCTGCTCGCATATGAGTTCACATTTTTTATTTGTGCTGCTATATGTTACTTCTATATAAAGGTTATTAAAAAAGAGCCTTTTAAACTATTTAAACAAAGAGATCGAGGAATAGCTGCCATTCTAGAAACGATTGGACAGTTCTTTTATGTCTTTGCTATGGCCGGAAATGCGATTATTGCCGCTCCACTTATTGCCTCTTATTGTATCTTTTCGGTTATTTTATCACGAATCTTTTTGAAAGAAATTATGTCTAAAAAGCAGTACGTGATGATTGCTGTTGTCGTGGTTGGTATTATTTTACTTGGCATAACGGATGGTTTATAAAGCTCTATTATTCACATCACAGAAAAGGATGTCCGTTAACTGCGAAAATAGGGAATGGCTATTGTGATTCGCAAGTATCATATAAGTCAATTCCCTTTTCTAATAAATTAACTAAGCAAGCTTGCAAGTATGCTTCGTCATGCTCATTATAAAAAAGCGTTTGTCGCGTTTGTTCTTTCTCAATACATCCATAAAACTGTGCAGAAGAAAAGGAGGCACACTTTTTGCCCCGATAAAATTTGTTTTTCCATAGAGGATCAACGCGATAGTTCCGTCGTTCCATTTCTTTCATAATTCGTTCGTGATATTGAAAAAGATAAATTGGTGGATAGGTAAAAACATAGTTAACAACGGAATGTTTTTTCCCCCACCCATTTCCTCTTAATGCGCAACACTCTCGGTGCTGGCCGAGCAATTGCTGACGAGGAAGATGGGGAATAAGCTTTTCATGCCAGAGACGCATAATTAAATTATCCTTTCTGTACAATACGTTACATCGTTTGAAGTAATAATTTCTTTAGTAGTGGAGCAAGTCGGTCGGTAAGCTCTGAAATATTTGGGACCATTACCCGTTCTTTTCCATAAATGTTTTGCATGAGTCGATCTTCCTTTTCGCTTATATCTCCATTAGCTAAATAAATACCGATAACATGGATGCCTTTTTTACGCGCTTCGGAAACAGCAACAGTCGTATCTATTACACCATTTTGATCATACCCGGTCGCGGCTGGTTCACCGTCAGAAAATACGAGTAAAAATTTATTTTTTTCATTTCTGCCCCACAATTGTCTTGTGGCAATTCGAATACTAAAGCCGTCTCGGTTATCTTCCTCTGGTTCGAGCTGCATTATTTTAGCTCCGTCTCGCTTATAAAAGGAGTCCTCAAGATTGCGGATAATGTGAAAGTAGTTCGGCTGATAGCTCTCAGTAGCTTCCATTGCATCTTCCCAAAAGCCAGCAATAGAATGAGGCACCTTAAGCTTGTTTAAAACCTCGTGAAATAGGATGAGGCTTTTTTTTGTTTGTTCCATTTTATCATGCATCGAAGCGGAGCAATCAACAAGTAGAGTGAAAGCGGCATTCATATCTTTGGACTGTGCAGTTTTTTTATAAAACACTCGTGGATTGTCGTAAACGATTAAAGGGAGCATTTGCTTTGATAACCGACCGAAAATTAAATGCTGACGTTGTTCATTTCTTTTATGTTCGATCGTTTTTTCAATAGTTACCTCTAGTCTGCGCTTATATGGTTCAATTATTTGTAGGGCATCCTCGTACGCTTTTATATTGTATTGTGTCGGAGCATGAGCGTATTTATAAAGCGCAACCGCATGCTTATTATCCGTATTTTCGTTTGCTTCCTTTTGATCGTTTCCTTTTTGTTCTTCTGTTTTGTCCAGTCCCTCTAATTGCGAATAGTCATTTTTTTCACTCGTACCGGAGGCTCCTTGAATGGTGCCTAATGCTTCATCTGCATCTTCTGTTTCACGAGCTTCGCCACCTAACAAGGTTGTCCTTGTTCCTACTTCCAATTCAAATTGTAGAAAAGTTTGCTTTCTGTCGCTGTTTTCATTTTCGCGGTGCCACGTGGAGAAGCGTTCATCAATATAATCATTATCTTTGTCGTTTACCGTTTCCTCGTCGTCATTAGCTAGCGAATCTGTTCTCGTTAGCGCATCAAACATTGTGCGACTGTTCAGTTTCTCTAAGTGTTGAATAGGTAATGGGAAGTAACTGTTTACCATGTCTTTCTCAATCGTGTCGAGACGTAGTAGAATGTCTTTCGTTATCTTTATTATATCTTTCGTGTTTTTAGCTGCGTATACATTATGAATAATCGGTTTAATATTCTCTAATCGATCAAGCTGTTCTTTCGTTGCATTCGTAAATGCCGGATCTGGTTGCTCTGCGCGCAATGTTAAATAAACAATACAGTAGAATGCATCAATTTCAAATCCTCGCGTTACGTTGGCAGTTAATTGAGTATAAAAATAATGCCGCAAATAGTCTGTCCGAATAGAAAAATCGTATTTTGTTCCAGGTCTTTCTCTAATAATCATTTCTTCTAACCGTATATCTTCAAGCAAAGCGACGAGCTGTGTAGCAAACTTTTTTAGCTTCAAAGCATCGATGTCCTGCTTAAACCTTTGTAGCTCACGTACGTTCGTATAGTAAAGTGTTCCAAGCATACGTAAAAACAAATCTGATTTATAACCAGAAAGTTTCATTTCATCATTTTCTGTATCCCAAAGTCTGCTGCCGGTTATTTTTTTTTCGATCACATCGATATAGGAGCTATAGCTATAATCAAAGATAAACTCTGCATCACCACTTAGAACAGTTGCCAAATCTTGCAGTTGTAAAAAAAGACCGCTATCAATTGTTAAATCTAGCCATTGATTCGGCTTCATCGGTATCCTCCTCGAATAGTATGCTTTTCGCCTATTGTTCCTTCCTGTGTTCTATTTGAACTAGTGTATATTTCGTGAGAATTACACTGTGTTACACCCGTTGATTTGCACTACAGGCGGACACTTTTCCCAGGCATGGCTTGAGTCTCCTCGGAAGGAAACCATCTCCGTCGGGGTCTCACCCCCTGCTTTGACACGGATTAGAAGATTAGTGCGTTTGGTGGACGCGCTACGACGCAAAAACCAAATTTACAAACCCGAAATTAGCGTAAATATATGAGACATAATTAGCTTCTAAATCTCAACTCCGCTATTAGGAAAATTAAATAATTTACTAGGATTAATTTAGTGTTGTCTTTTTTAAGCAAATTAAAGCTTGATAACAAAAAAATTAATAATTTTCAACTTGACACATTACCGCAGTTCTTTCTAAAACAGTGTATCTGCTATATTTAAAATCAAGTCTTTTTCTCGTTGTTCGTCCAGTTTGTCCACTATTGATCGTAGGATTGCTCGTTTAGGTGGTATATAAATGCTAAGATCACAGGCGTCAAGAAGGGCTCGAATCGAAGCGGCATCCTCAGAAAGTTTACCTTGTTTGACAGCTTGGATAAGATCAGCGGACAGCTGTACAAACGAATTGATCGCTTTTTCTTCCGAAAGATCTGTATTTGCTCGAATTAATTGTCGCAATTGACCCCCTTGAATATAAGGTACGTCGATTACGATAAAGCGGTTTTTTAATGCTTCATTTAAAGGCACTGTTCCGATATACCCTTCATTAATTGCTGCGATAATGTTGAAGCCAGGTGATGCGGTAATGACTTCATTCGTAAAAGGATTTGTTACTGTTCGTCTATAATCAAGCACACCGTTAATGAGTGGTAATGTTTCTGGCTTTGCCATGTTGATTTCATCTATATAAAGAAAGGAGCCTTCCTTCATTGCGTTTGTAACTGGACCAGGTATAAAATCAATAACTTGTTTATTTTCTTTATACGTTAATGTTTTAAAACCGATTAAACTTTCAGCATCTAAATCAACGGAACAGTTAATACTATGCATTTTTTGGTTGAATAAAGCGGTAAGCGTTTCTGCCAGCTTTGTTTTACCTGAACCAGTGGGCCCTTTTAGCAACACGTTTTTTCCCATTCCTAAAGCGGTAACCGCATCAATAAATAATTCCATTGAAGGAGTTACGTATCCGTTCTTTCCCTGTTTTCCTGTATTGTAGTCTACAAGGTTGGAGTTACGTCGTTTGTCGATCAACAGTTTTTGAATCGATTGTGGCAGTTCATACGTTGTGTTCATAAATACTCTCCTCGTATATTATGTTCAGGCATTATTTTTCCGCCTGTTATATTACGAATTCGTCTGTTTTGCTTTCTCATTATAACGTTTATACGTGTGTTCGACCTGTTGCTTTACATGATAGTCTTTCCAGATTATTGTAAAGGGTAACGAAATAGAAGGCAAAGAAGAAATATAAGAAGAACGATCCTCTCCCTTGTACGTACGAGTAAAAAGTACTGTAAATACGTGTTTGCACCTTGTTGCTTGTAGGAAAACATTGGGACTATTGTATTATTTTTTTATCTAGTAAGCTTTTCTTCTATCAATTCATGGTTATTACCTATTAGCGTAAGGAATATACGAGACTCTAGAAAAAGCAGCATGTCAACTGCTGAAGCAACCGCGTATTAAAAAAGTAAAATAATAAATAATTTTAGGTCTTAATAACCTCCCATAAATACTAGATTTAAGCTTAGGAATTAGTATGAGTAAAATGTTTGTGGGGGAACACATGCACTTATCTAACTAGATAATATGTGATCAATTTTACTTCGAACGATATACACATGAATAACACCGTTGATTTTCACTGCAGGTGGATCCTTTCCGCGGGCACGGCTTCAGCCTCCTCGGAAAGCGTAGTGTATATCTACTGCGGTTGCTAGAAATCAATACTAAAATTTACGAATACAAAGAGAGGTTTTTTAACTTCTTAAAATAACACCCACAAATACTTGACTCAATCTAGGAATTAAGTGTAATTGCACGAATATTTAATTTCAGATAAACTAAACGGGTATCACTCAATACCGAATAGATGGATACTTGATCAGGAGGGCGTAACAGATGGGGGTTATTCATACAGAACAAGCGTCAAATGCAAAATATGGTTACTGAAAGACGCTCTGACTTGAAAAAACGGTATGAAGTATGACCACGTAATACAATTGCTGAACACTTTCAGTTCGTATGCACTAACAATGAAGAAAAGATATATCTTCATGTCGATAAGCGTTCCAGAACGTACGGAAAACTGTGGGAGGACGCAAACGAATACGCTCAAGCCTTAATAAATCAAGGGTAAAGCGAGTGGATCATGTCGCCCTTTAATGGAAAACATTCCGGAATATCCGGCCCTCATTATAGCCAGTTCACTTGTAGGTGTTGTAGTAGTACCACTTAATACGATGTTAAAAAAAGCTGATCTATCTTATATTATTACTCAATTGGACAGTCGCTTTATTATTTTTAATGAAACGATTAAAGGAATACCATATGGTCAATTGTTGAAGAACGACTTGCTAAAAAATACGATTGGCAGGGAGGAACGTACCGGTGAGTAAGTGGAATCGAGAAACAGTACGCGTACATTATAAGGATACAGATCAGATGGGAGTCGTTCACCATGCCAATTATGTACGCTGGTTTGAAATTGGGCGTACCGAATGGCTGCGAGCTGCAGGACTTGCTTACAGAAGAATGGAAAGCTTAGGCCTTTTATTGCCAGTTATTGATTTGCAAGTGAACTATCAACAACCAGCAAAATACGATGATGTAATTGCTGTTTTTGCAAAAGTATCTGAAGTATCAGCTGTAAGGCTACGGTTTGATTATGAAGTGAGAAAAGTTGACGAACAAAAAGAAACCGATATAGGAAGCGAGCGAACAAAAGTACCCCTTAATGGTCAGCGATTGGCAAGCGGGTCTACTTTGCATATTTGGGTGAAACCGAATTGGCGTCCTACCCGTATCAATAAAGCAGCACCAGAAATTTATCAACAGCTGAAGTATGATTAAATGGTAAAAAGTGGTGTGTCGCTTGACTATCTTTTTTTCACGTGGAATAATTAATGAACGCATGGAATAGGAAAGGAACCGTCCAATGTCAGAAGAATATATTACACGAATTACTATTGCGAATAAGGAACTAATTTTAATAGGTACAGCTCATGTTTCAAGAAGTAGTGCTACACAAGTAAGAGAAGTAATTGAAGCGGAGCGACCAGATACAGTTTGTATTGAATTAGACGAACAACGCTACAAATCGATTACAGAGGGTAGCAAGTGGAAGGACATGGATATATTTCATGTTATTAAGAATAAAAAAGCGACGTTGCTTTTAATGAATTTAGCAATTTCCTCGTTTCAAAAAAGGATTGCTAAACAATTTGGTATAAATCCAGGGCAGGAAATGATCCAAGGAATTGACTCTGCAAAAGAGATCGATGCACAGCTCGTATTAGCTGACCGAGACATCCAAACGACATTTTCTCGTATTTGGGGCAATGTAGGACTGTGGGGAAAAGCGAAACTGTTAATGCAAGTAGTTGGTAGTATTTTTATTACGGATGAAATAACGGAAGAAGAACTAGAGCATATGAAAACACAAGACATGCTTGACACAATGCTACAAGATCTTTCAAAAAGTTTTCCTGCTTTAAAAAAGCCGTTAGTCGATGAACGAGACCAATATTTAGCTGAAAAGATTAAAAACGCACCGGGGAATAAAATTGTTGCAGTCGTTGGTGCAGCACATGTTCCAGGGATAAAAAAGGAAATACATAACGACCATGATATTAAACAGTTAATGCGTAAACCACCTAAGTCTAAAGCGCCAAAAATCATTGCATGGGCGATACCTGTTCTTATTGTTGGGATTATTGCGTATACCTTTTATATGAATCCATCCCTCGGCTTACAGCAAACGCTTAGCTGGGTTTTATGGAATGGAACCCTTTCAGCGCTCGGTGCTTTGGTTGCATTTGGCCATCCGCTGGCCATCCTAACAGCTTTTGTTGTTGCGCCAATTAGCTCCTTAAGTCCACTTATCGGTGCTGGGTTTTTTGCTGGATTTGTTCAAGCGATTATGCGCAAGCCAGTCGTTAAGGATTTTGAATCGTTAGCAGACGATGTACAACATGTAAAAGGGTTTTGGGAAAATAACGTCACAAGAATATTACTAGTAGTTGTATTAGCAAGTCTCGGAAGTGCGCTCGGTACATTTATTGCAGGTGCTGATGTCGTACGGCTCTTTTTAGAATTGTTTTAGCGAACAAAAGCAGACTTAATCGTTCGAAGTGGAACTTGCGTAGTTTTTTTAATCGTTACAAGCAAAATTTCCGTTTAAAACTTTAAAAATAGCAGGTGTGGCAAATGAAAAAAGGCCAAGTAATTCGTTTTATCTATCGCTATATAATGCTTATGATTGGTGCAGCAATGGCAGCAGCCTCCATAGAACTGTTTCTTGTGCCGAATTTAATTATTGATGGAGGCGTAATCGGAGTTGCTTTATTATTAAACAACTTATCCGGGATCAATTTTGGTGTGCTTATTTTTATTATTAACTTACCATTTCTTTACACAGGCTATAAACATATTGGAAAAAGCTTTTTTATTTCCTCGTTATTTGGGATTGTTTTCCTTGCGATAATTGAAAATCTGTTGCTCACAATGTCGCCCGTTACAAATGAACCTTTGCTTGCTACTGTATTTGGTGGATTAATATTAGGTGCAGGTGTCGGACTTGTTATCCGGAATGGCGGTTCGCTCGATGGTACGGAAATTCTTGGTATATTATTATCAAAGAAGATTCCGTTTTCTGTTGGCGAATTTGTTATGTTTGTAAACATATTTGTATTTGGCTGGGCAGGATTTGTCCTAGGCTGGGAGCAAGCAATGTATTCCATTCTTACTTATTATATAGCGTCTAAAGCGATTGATGCAGTTGTTCAAGGCTTGTCCGGTGACACAAAAGCAGCAATAATTGTTTCTGATGAATATGAGGAGGTTGCCAGAGCCATAAATGACCGGCTCGGGCGTATGGTTACGAAAGTGTACGGGAAAGGCGGATATCATCACGTTGACAAGGAGATTATTTATGTTGTTATTACCCGCCTAGAGGTAGCAAAGCTCAAATCGATCGTTCATGATAAGGATGAAAAAGCGTTTATAACGATTATGGATACACAGGAAGTCCATGGTGGTAGATTTAAATCGGCAATTCATTAATAAATGTCAACCGGTTTATGGAATAACAGTTCTAAATAGATGTAGGGGTGGTGCAGAGTGATGCGCACTCCTATTTTATTTTTTTAATTTTTCGTCGGTTTATTCGTTTTTTATACCAAATCTAGCCGTTATGATCAAACTAGTCTTGTGTATGCCCATCATGCTAGCGCCGGCTAATAATTGATCAATTTTGGTGTTAAAGGGCACTGGCAAAACGTGAAGAAGGGAGGAGTCTGCAGGTAAGCAAAGGTGTGTTGTTAATTGTGTAAGAAATGGATTGTTTGCACCATCAAGCAATGCACCAATAATTAATAGTAGACAGGCAGGCGTAATAAATAGCATGCTTTTTCTTACATAACTGTCGTACGTCTTTTGCTCGTTCGATTGATTGTTTATAATGGGCCACCACATTCGTAAGGCAAGTACGAATAATAAAAATAGATACACTTTTTGTAATATGGGCTGACTGGATAGGTAAGATATATTTATTGGAATATGGTAGAGAAAGAATAAAACAGAAAATGCCGTTAAAGCGATCATTGGCCGTATAAATAAAATGCTGATCTTATTGATGAAACGCTGTCGGTAGATTATAGATGGAATTCCTAACAGGAACAGAGGAGGGATAACGAAAAATAAAATGCTCATATGTAGCATATGAAGCGAAATAGACAAATAACTTATGGCAAGAAGTGGGCTCCCGATTGCTAAATAAAGAAGGATAAGTGAAAGGTGAAACATATACGATTCACGGTTAAAGATCGCTAACCACTTTCGATTCTGTTTATGCAACAGCAGGAAATAGAAACAAGATAGTGTAATAAAAAGAAGGAGTAAGGGTAGATTCCAAGACATATGATCGGCGAGTAGTGCCTTTAGCAAATGATTCATTCCCCCTTTCAAAACATGCAATTAATTGCAATTGTATGAATGGAAAAGGGGAAGTATGCTAGAAGTTGGCTGATATAAGCTGTTTAATTTACGCCCTGCTTATTATTGTTGTTAACCAGATCTAAACACGGAGTACATTATAAATAAAAATACGAGCACTGTTGCAATTGAACCGATCTCGATAATTGGAATTTTCCATAATAATGTTGATTGATCAATAATTGAGGCACCAATTATTAAGCAACCAATTAGAATACAAAATGCTAGTAAGATAATGCTGAATGATATCCGATTACTAATCTTATCAAGTCTTCTTAAAAAGGTTTGTAAATCGTTTGAGTTAACGTCAAAACGAATTGTCCCCTTTTGGATCGTACGAGCTGCCTTTTGGATTGTATAAGGTACTTCCTTTAAAGTCTCAATATAATCAAATACTTCTTCTGTATTGTCTTTAGCGATGCTTTTCGGATTTAGTCGCTGCTTCATCAATTTGTCGCCATATGGTTTAATTGCTTGCATAAGATTAAATTCAGGGTCAAGGTCTGCAATTATAGCTTCAATAGTAAGAATAACCTTCGCAAGCACAGCAATATTCGACGGAATAGCTACGTTATGCTTAAAGGCGATTGTTAATAGTTCGCTAATTGCATTTCCAATTTTTATTTCTCGAAGCTCTAAATCATAATACGTTACTAAAAAATAATCAATATCCAGTGAGAGCTCATGTGTATTTGTTGCTTCACTCAATAGGCCCCATTTCGAAAATGTACGGATAATCCCCTTCGTATTCTGCTTTTCAATTTGGATGACGAGAGAGGCAATATGACGTTTCATCTCGTCATCTAAGTAGCCGGCCATTCCAAAATCCAAGTAGGATATGACATTGTCTGGTAGAATGTAAATGTTGCCTGCATGAGGATCCCCATGGAAAAAACCTTCGTCAAGCACTTGCTCTAACATGGAATCTGCCAACCGTTTAGCAATCGTTTTTCGATCTAAACCTTCCTTATCAAGGTCAGTTACCTTACGTACGCTTACTCCTTCAATAAATTCCATCGTTAATACTTTTTCTGTTGAATACGTTTGATATATTTTTGGAATATAAATGTCTGACTGCTTACTAAACAATTTTTTGAATTTCTTTGCATGATACGCCTCAATACGATAATCGAGTTCTTTTCGTAAAGAATGAGAGAAGTCAGTAACGATGTTTTTAATCCGATAAGCTCTCGCCCATTCCGTTTTTTCTTCCATCTTTTCAGCGAGCCGGAGTATGATTTCTAAATCTGTTTCCATTGTCTTTTTTATGTTTGGACGTTGTATTTTAATCGCGACACGTTCCCCTGTTTTTAATTTAGCAGTATGTACTTGACCGATTGAAGCGGTTGCCAAAGGTGTTTGGTTAAAATGAGGGAATACATTACTTAGCGTATCGGAAAATTCCGCCTCTAAAATATCTTTAACCTGACGAAACGGTATAGGTGGTGCGTGCTCTTGTAACTTTTCAAGCTCCTCTACAATTGGTAATGGTAGCAAATCTCTTCTAGAGCTAGCAATTTGTCCAAGCTTTATAAAGCTTGGTCCTAACTCCTGTAACGATATACGTACCATTGCACCTATATGCTGAAGTGTCATATTCTCATTTGCTTGACGTTTCGTTTTATTAATAAATTTATTTCGATCGGTTAAACCGATCCGATACAAAAAATGACTAAATCCGTTCTTAATTAAAACATTTATTATTTCTTGATATCGGTGTGTGTGCCTTAACTTCTTTAGCAACAACTATCTTTCCTCCCCAGGTCGTAATTGTTATATTTGATCGTTTATTTGTCATATGAAGACGCCATTGCTATACATAATAGCGGCCAAACGGCTCGCTCTTTTAGAAAATAATTGTCTAGAAAACGGGCTCTGTTGTAAAAATGGATGATTAGTTATACGCGTAAGCTAAATTGTTGCAACAAGAAAAACAGGTGTTGCTTAAGTACTATTTTCCACTGCCATTCTTTTTTCAAACCTTTTTGAGGTGTTCACAAGCTATTAATTCAACTCTTAGCCTGTACATGTAGTTATTGCTAGTAAATAAAAATACAAATGGTTCCGATCATAAAAAGGGGCGATTGGAACCATTTGTAATCATTCGTTTTTAGAGTTTATTCAATTTCAATTTGTTTGCTATTCACACGGTCCTTAGGAATGTATATATTTAAAACACCCTTTTTACATTCAGCAGAAATACGATCTGCATTTGCGTTGTTTGGAAGTGTGAGCGACCTATGGAAAACACCTTGTGCGCGCTCCTTAATGTGCATCGTGTTTTCCTCTATGCTTACATGATCGTCAAGTTTCTTTTCTCCTTTGATCGTTAACATATTATTCTCTATTGTTACGTTTACATCTTCTGAGCACATTCCCGGTATTTCAACTTCAATTGTATAGCGATCGAGATTCTCGATCACATTTATAGGGGGAAAGAAATCGTGTTCCTTGTTCCAAGGGGAAGTGAATGTTAATGGTTCTTCAAAAAAACGTTGAAATGCATTGTTTACTTCATTTTTCACATGATGAATTGAATCGTAATTGTTTTTGAGCTGACGTAAGGGCTTCATAATATGTGCTGCCTCCTTAATATTTTTTCCGATTTTTGAGCAAGCATCTACGTAGTCCCGTCTTAATATCGTATCGTTATCGTTCAAATTCCTCATTCTCATAATTATGATAGTAAATATAAGGTGGACGAAGAAATGCTCGCGCGTTTAATCGTCCTTATATTTTTCTTCTACCACGTACTGCGAGGAAGTAAACGCGCATAAACGATTAATTAGCACTAAAAAATAGTGGATAACTGAACAGAATAAAGGGAAAACAGTAGTTACTACGTGAATCTTAGTTGTTTAGTTTGAGGAGGATTTCAGTTGGAGCACGTACATGGACATGCAGCTAATAAAAAGGCGCTTATTATTAGCTTTATTATTACAACTGCTTATATGATTATTGAAGCGGTTGGAGGATTTTTAACGAATAGTCTCGCATTACTATCTGATGCTGGTCATATGCTAAGTGATTCCATTTCTTTAGGCGTTGGGGCTTTTGCTTTTATTATCGGTGAAAAATTGGCAAACGATCGTAAAACATATGGATATAAACGAATTGAAATACTAGCTGCACTATTTAATGGGGTAACACTTACGATCATTTCCTTTTATATTTTTTATGAAGCATACCATCGTTTCGTTGACCCGCCTGAAGTAGCTTCATTCGGCATGCTTACAATTGCGATCATTGGCTTAATTGTAAATGTAGTTGTTGCGTGGATATTAAATCAAGGTGAAACAGAGGAAAACTTGAATCTACGTGCTGCTTTTTTACATGTTTTAGGAGATTTATTCGGTTCGATTGGGGCAATTATCGCAGCAATAGTAATCATGACATTAGACTGGAGTTGGGCGGATCCATTAGCAAGTGTCTTCGTTGCTATACTTGTACTAATTAGCGGCTGGCGAGTAACGAAGGATGCTTTTCACATATTAATGGAAGGAACACCGAAGAACATTAATTTAACCGATGTCGTTAATGGTATTGAAAACGTTACAGCAGTATATAGCATTCATGATTTGCACGTATGGAGTATTACAAGTAGCCAACATGCATTATCTTGTCACGTGGTAGTGGATGGTAATTTGATGATCGCAGAAACAGAGCATATCTTACGTGCTATTGAAGAAAACCTTCAAAGCATTGGAATTACTCACGTTACGATCCAGTTGGAGGCCAAACAACATCCACATGATGATTCCTTGTTATGTAATGTTCATCGTAATTAAGATGGTTTTCCAATATATGACGTTGGTGAATAAAAACCACCTTACTTTTTGGTAGGGAAATGTGAAGGAAATTCACTACCTTCATTTTTATTTTCTAATAGAAAACAAGTGAATGTCCCCGTAGAATAAAAGTCGTCGAAAACCATATTACCCTCTTTAGGCTGATTGGAACGAAAGTCGACGGACTCCTGCAGAAATAGCAAGCGTCTGAAGATCACTGCAGCGACTCGGATAGAGGAGCTACAGAAGCGGAGGCCGTGGCAGCGGAAAGCGTGTCGGCTGTAGTGCAAGCCAGCGAAATCAGAGCACAAGCTTTCGTGTTTTCGTTCTACTTAATTCGTACGTATTCCTCAACTTAAAATACATCACCAACGTCATTCGACAAAGAACTATTAAGATGCCAAAAGGAATTCAGTTTTAAACTGAATTCCTTTTGCATATCTAGCAGTGCTATGTACTAACTCTATAAAACTTTTGGGTATCCGGAAAGTAATGTAGGAGGAGAAATTTTGTAACATTTCTGCTTATAGAATATACGCGCTTTCCGCGGGCGAGTGGCGAGCCTCCTCTGGTACACACTGTGGTCTCATCGATCTCTAGCCTCCCGCTGGTTTCCCGCATTTTCCATTCGCTCGCTTTGAAGAGCCTTCCTAATTTTCTACACGACGAAAATTTAAAAGACTAAGATTTGTTTCACATTTAATTGGAATATTATTCATTCGACAATTTTAAAACATCGAGTAGCTTAAAGAATAGTCCTAGAATTATTGCAACAACAGTTGCCAATCCCATCCCTGTTAACGCAACCTCTCCGATTTGAATCGTAGCACCACTTATCCCAATAACAAGAACAACACATGTTAAAATTAAATTTTGAGATCTGCTATAATCTACTTTAGCTTCAACAAGCATTCGAATACCGCTTGCTCCGATTATCCCGAATAACAAAAGAGAAATTCCTCCCATAACCGGGGTAGGTATAGATGAAATAAGGGCCGCTAATTTTCCGACAAAGGATAAAACAATTGCAATGACAGCTGCAATGCCAATAATCCACGTGGAGTAAACGCGTGTAATCGCGAGCACACCAATATTTTCACCATACGTAGTATTTGGTGTTGAACCGAATAAACTAGAAATCATCGTTGAAATCCCATTACCGGCTAGTGAACGGTCAAGTCCAGGGTCTTTCGCCAAGTCCTTACCTACAATATTACTCGTTACAAAAAGGTGGCCTATATGCTCAGGAATTAATACGAGCGCTGCTGGTAAAATTACTAGGATTGCTGACCAGTCAAATTTAATTTGATAAAATTGCGGTGTAGTTACCCAGGAAGCTTCTTTAACCGCGGTGAAATCGACTAATCCTACAGAAAAAGCAATAATATATCCAATTACGATTCCTAATAATATCGGTATGATTTTTAAAAATCCTCGTAAAGTTACCCAACAAACAATCGTAACTGCCAACGTTAACAACGAGACAATTGCTGTTTTTGGATCCATTGACCACGTACCATCAGCATTAGCTGGAGCAATCCAACCAGCCATTTCTGCTGCAACGGGTACTAATTCCAATCCGATTACTGCAACGATCGCCCCCATTGCAGCTGGAGGAAAAATAATATCAATCCACCCTGTTCCGGCAACTTTTACAATATATGCAACAATTGTTAACACAACCCCAACTGCAAAAAAACCACCGAGTACATATCCGTAGCCATCATTTCCAGAATAGTGACCAAGGACAACAAAAACTGGAGAAATAAAGGCAAAGCTCGACCCAAGATACGCAGGAATTTTTCCTTTCGTAATAAATATATAAAGGAGTGTTCCTATTCCATTCATTAACAAAATTGTTGCCGGATTGACTCCGAACAAAATCGGAACTAAAACCGTTGAACCAAACATTGCGAATAAGTGCTGTAATCCAAGAGGTAAACTTTTTAATAAAGGTAACCGTTCGTGTACTTGTATTTCGTCGTATTTTCTCACAGTATCCATCTCCTTTTAAAATGCTGTTTACCGGTTACCATTTTAAAAAGAAAAAACCTTGCCGCAAAAGGGCAAGGTATAGTTTATAGAGAGAAATTTGATAATTCTGCACTATTATGAATGAACAGAACTCGTCTGTTCCACCTTGCCAGCCTCACGGGACTGAATTAAAGGTAACCGTATAAACTTGTCTTTGTTATTGTGGCATATATTTTAAAAAAGTCAATGTTTTTTTAAAATCTCTTGCAGCTTAAATTAATTTTTGATATGCAATATTCAATGGTGCTATAGCTCAGTTGTGAAGTTAAATATTTGATTTACTTATCTTGCTCATGGACTACACTCGCTTTCCGTGAGCATCTTACAAATTTCTTTAATGGTTTTTCAGTTGTTGCTTTTCCTAGTGAAGTCGCGTATATTCCATTTGCTAAGATAAGTAATATAGATAAGGGAATCAATACTTCAGGAAATTTTATTAGGAATTCTTTCAATAGTTCTTATATTGTTATGTTACTGTCTATAGCCGTAGCGCAGCGTATTAAAAAATAGAATCATCTATACCTTTTCAAGAAATTAAATATCCAATCATCAATACGTGACTCAACCCGTTCAGTCGCTACGTTTGTAAAAAAATGCTCTCGTAGTTTACAATAGATACTAGAAGCAAGTGCTGCTGATTTGTGAATGTTGTAGAGGAGGTGGAGGGGTGCAGAATAAAAAACTGTTATACATCAATTTTGTTGTTTTTATTGCCTTTATGTTTGTAGTTTTTGCAGGAGTACAAAAAATGAATCATAGACAAACAAATCATGCAGCAACGGATCACGAAAAAATAGGTAATGAGAAGAGTAGAAGCCATGCATTAAGACCTGATTATACGTATATCCCGAAGCATAAAAATGATTTTGCAATTATCTTTCATAAAACGATTGAATCGAGTGAAACAGAGGAAGAACGTATAATAGAGGGGAAAAATGAAAGCGCTTCTAATCACTCGGAAACAGAAAACAAGCCGGTTGAAACGAACAAGCCTTCATCTGAATCCAAGTCTGTAAATCCATCAGTACGTCCAAAGGTAAACCACGAATCAAAGCCCAAAGAGAAACAAGATTGGATTATAGAAGAATTAAAAGAAAACAAACAATCGACGGAGGATAAAAGTAAAGATGATGAAAATGTTGTAAAAAATGCAGATAAACAGGCGGGTGATGATCTATCTCCAAAACTTCCAGATAAAGAAGAGCAGGAAGATGAGGGAGACGCTGATGCGATTGATAACGGTACAGAATTACCAATGGAAACAGAGACAGGTGAAGAGGCAAGCGTAGAACCGTAGTAAATAGATACAAGGAGGATTACTTATGCGTTTACAAGGAAAGACAGCTATCGTAACAGGATCAAGTGGCGGAATTGGTGCTCGTATAGCAAAAGGACTTGCTATGGAAGGGGCAAACGTTATATTGGCAGCACGGCGAAAAGAGAAAATAGAAGCGCTAGCTGCTGAAATAAACGAAAGAGGAAATGGGAAAGCACTTGCTGTCCCAACTGATGTAGCGAACCGAGATGACGTTGAAAAAATGGTTTTAAAATCAAAGTCGTTTTTTAATGAAATTGATTTTTATATTAATAATGCAGGACAGATGCTCCATTCCAAAGTTCAAGACGGGCATGTTGACGAATGGGAACGTATGATTGATGTTAATGTTAAAGGGGTTTTATACGGTATACATGCTGTGCTACCGTCTATGATAGATCGTAAAACGGGACATATTATTAATATCGCATCGGTCTCTGGCTTTGAAGTAACGAAAATGAGCACTGTTTATAGTGCAACCAAATATGCCGTACGCGCAATTTCGATGGGGCTTGAAAAAGAATTAGCAAAAACAGGTGTTCGAGTTACGAATATCTCACCAGGCATGGTAAAAACCGATCTTTCCAGCGGCCGAGTGCCAACCGACCGAACGCCATTACAAACGGATGATATTGCAAACGCTGTAGTATATGCGGCAACGCAGCCGGATAATGTCAACGTGAACGAAATTACGATTCGACCTGTTTAAAATAAAATAGGTATGTCGTAAACTTACATTAAAAAAATAGCCAAGTTTATTAGCTAATTTACTATTTATTTGCTATTATGGATATGTTATTTACTAGTGATTCTACTTATAAGTAATGCATAGCGATGCTGAACTTACAAATTTATTTACTTTAGGACAAAGTAGGAAGGTGGATTTTTTATGAACAACAAACCAAAAATCGTCGTACTTGGTGCAGGGTACGCTGGTCTAATGACAGCAAGACGACTAACGCAAACTTTGGCTGCTGAAGAAGCCGACATTGTACTTGTCAACAAACATAATTACCATTATGAAACGACTTGGTTACATGAAGTTGCTGCCGGTACAATTAATCCGAACCAAGCGCGCTTTATGCTGAGCGATGTTGTAAATCCAAATCGTGTACGTCTTGTTTATGACGTCGTTTCAGAAATTAAGAAAGACGAAAAGCGTGTTGTATTAGAAAACGGAGAACTAACATATGATTATCTTGTTATTGCTTTAGGATTCGAAACGAATACGTTTGGTATTAAAGGAATGGCTGAAAATGCATACTCCATCGTAGATATTGACTCTAGTCGGTTAATTCGTGATCATATTGAGTATCAATTCGCAAAATATAAAACAGAAGAAAATCCGGACGAAGATAGCTTGACTATTTTAGTAGGTGGAGCTGGATTTACCGGAATTGAATTTGTTGGTGAATTAGTGGAACGAGTACCACAGCTTTGTAAAAAATATGACATTGAAAGAAGTAAGGTGCGTATCATTAATGTTGAAGCTGCACCATCCATTTTACCAATGTTCGACAAAGATTTAGTATCTTATGCAATGAATTCTTTGGAAAATCGTGGCGTAGAATTCCGACTCGATGCGAAGATCCAAGAATGTACAGAAGATAGCTTCATTATTGGTGAAGATAATGAAGAAATAAAGGCAGGTACGATTGTTTGGACAGGTGGAGTAACTGGGAACTCTATACTAGGTAAATCCGGGTTTGAAATTACAAGAGGAAAAGTAACAGTAAATGGAGATATGCGTGCACCAGGCGAAGAGGATATCTTTATTCTTGGTGACTGTGCTTGGGTAATGAATGAGGCAGAAGGTCGCCCGTTCCCTCCAACAGCTCAAGCAGCTTTACAGCATGCAAAAACATGTGCAAATAATATTCGAGCGTTGCTACACAATGAGCCATTAGAAAACTTCTATTTCGATGATAAGGGTACTGTAGCATCATTAGGTGTCACAGATGGCATAGGAAGTATTTTCAATGGTACGAAGCTAAAAGGGAAATCAGCTGCTACGATGAAAAAAGTTGTCGACAATCGCTCGTTGTTTATGCTCGGTGGCACGAAAATCTTACTTAAAAAAGGGAAAATTCGTCCATTTTAATTGCAAAGTCAATGAACAGGGGAGGAAACGAATAATGCGAAACGGTTTATTAATGGTTTTAGCAGCCGTTATTGGTTATATGGTTGCAAGTCGTTACGTAGAGGAAACAAGAGATTTCCGCTAAAAGTAAATAAATCTAGGACATATGTAGCCAAAAATGTTAAAAAAGGTTCGATCATAGACAATCAATGATCGAACCTTTTTTGTATTTTTAAAAAAAGAGGGATTAGATTATGGAACTCAGGATTCGTCTCCGACACGATAGAATGGAATAGGCAATACTCCCATAGGAAAGTCGAAAATCAATTTAAGAGGGTAAAAGGCTGTTTAAATTAGTTGAGTAATTGCCTACGGATAGCGAGTATTTCATGAGCAATGTGAGAAAACTTCTTCTACATTATTCTCGGGATACTCACAAAAGTTTAACCTGCGTACTTTGCTTTATTAGATATAAACGGTGTATCTAATTAATTTTTAGTAACTGTACAAGTTGTACACATGAACTTACCCCTTTTTCTCATACTAAGAAAAAGGGGTTTTGACGATGTATGTCTTTTTACTGTTTTTGTATTTAATAACACCTTCACTAGAAAATGTCACAGTGTCACTAACAATAAGCGATGAAGGAAACATAATAGAGGTCGTTGAGCGCGATGCTTATTCACTGCCATTCCATACTGGATTGTTTTTTAATCATGCTAAGCTACAACGATTATTGAACCAGATAGATGAGGCGACTTATAAACGACCGATAGACGCAACAATTGCGGATGATAATTCAATAATTAATGAGCAGCTAGGAAGCCGAATGGATAGAGTCGCTCTAACCGAAGCGATCCTTCGTTTTTTCTACAGTGGCGTGTCAAATCAAATTGAAGTACCTAAAGAAATCGTACATCCTAAAGTAGATCGTGAATTATTATTAAAAATTCGAGATAAAAAAATGGGAGAGTACGAAACGTATTTTAAAAAAGCGAACGTTGAGCGTACCCATAATATTGAACTATCCACTAAAGCGATAAATAATTACGTTGTTTTACCAGGAGAACAGTTTTCGTTTAATAAGGTTGTCGGAGAACGTACGAAAGAAAGAGGGTATAAAAAAGCACCTGTAATTGTTAAAGGTGAGATTGAAGAAGATATTGGTGGAGGGATATGCCAGGTTTCATCCACTTTATTTAATGCTGTAAATTTAAAAGGGATAGAAATAATTGAACGCTATTCTCACAGTCGTTCAGTTCCCTATGTACCGCCAGGAAAAGATGCCACTGTTAGTTGGTGGGGGCCCGATTTTGTATTTAAAAATAAATATGATCAGCCTATTTTAATAAGGGCGCAAGCGATTGAAGGAAGAATGATCATTCGAATTTATTCTTCATCTGAAGCAAAGCCAACCAATTAACTCCTAACGAACACACCTTTTTACAAACAGAAATGGACACTTTATCATTTAGGTAACGCTTCGATCTGGAAATGCATTTCACATTCTATGGATAACAGTCGAATCTCCTTCGCATGCATACGAAAGCTTCCCGTCGCACATCACTTCCTTTAAATGTGTACGTCTATTACGAAGCTGCACTTTGTCCGGTATATGGTTAAATTTACGTAATTCCTACTCTCTATTTACTTCTTAAATGATTTAACCTCATCTGAATCGCTTACTTTTACGCCATCGTTCTTGCGTTTAATAGTACTTGGGAGGTGAATTGCTTCGTTATGTGCAAGCAGATCCCACCCTACGAGAATATTCTACGATCGATCAAACATGATTAAAAGTGATTTTCCTTTATCAATGATGGAGTATGCTATTGAAATACTTCTATGCATTAAAATTTCGACTAAATCGTCTTATCAAACAAGCTTTCGTGCAATAAGAAATAAGAGAAAGTTATGATAGGTAAAAGATGCTCTTTTCTTATCTATCGATTTGATGTATTTGTAACCTCACTTAACAAAACACCTGCTTTTCCTGCCGTTCCTATAATTGTAAGTTGGAATAAAATAAAAAATGATTATTAAGTTAGGAGGTGTTTGAATGGACAGAGGAACGGTTATTCGCACAGCGACGTTATTGTTAGCATTAACCAACCAATTTCTTGTCATCTTTGGAAAGTCTCCTTTGCCAATTGAAAGTGAGGTTATAGAACATATGAGCGCCTTAATGTTTACAACAGTTACGTCAGTTATAGCCTGGTATAAAAACAACTATGTAACGAAAACAGGGAAAATGCAAAAGGAAATTTTAACAGAGAATGGACTGACGAACAAAAAAAGAGAGAAAAGAAAGAAGTGAAGTCGGTATTAATTATGGACCCAGGTCATCGGGAAGGGGTGAAGGTGGTGGTTCCACACATAAATAGCCGGAAAAAGAATTGAATGTAAAGATTACCTCTTTTAATTTAATAGATATAAAGAAATAAAACTCGCAGTAGCACTCATAAAAGACGGCTGACACATTACTAGCAAGCGGATGAAGATAGGGTATATTACATCAAATAATTTTGGCCGACTTACGTATGAAGTCAAGATATACCGCAACCGTACATTGCGATCATTCAAACTGATTTTGGTAAGGGACTAATTTATACGCTTCCCAAAACTGAGCAACTCGTCCCCTGATAGATCTACTTAAACAGTAAACGAACAAAATGAGCCAATTATAATTCCTTCAAAAAAGTTATTTTTTGAAAATTGTGTTATCTGATTACAATGTATTATAAAGAGCACCCTAGTGTCATTAACATTAGGGTGCCCTAGAGCGCGTGTTATTTTAGGAAGTGCTACATTAAATACCGTTCTGGATTATCATGATTTGTAACAATTAAAAGGATTTTTCCTTCATCTAAATCTTCCTCAAGCGTTTCGGATTCCTGTCTTGAGAATCCGATATCTTGTAGTTTTGTTCGTAGCTCGTCCCCTTTTTTATTAAATACATTCTTAAGCGCATCTGTAAAATCCATTTCCTTCAAGCCAATTTTACTAGCATTGGCATTACTTGCTACGCGATCTGTTCGATCATCATCGTGTGACAATAAATAAATATCGTCTTTATTTACTCCTCTATTTTGCAATGCTTGTACATCTCTTTGAAGATTTTCGTCATTCGTATATTCCATAACAAATGGTCTCATATTTATGCCTCCTTTAGATGTTGTATTGTGTATGTTCCCGTCTAATAAGGAATTAAACATTTCATATAAATAAGCACTGTAAGTAGCGTTTTCGCATAGGTTATAGCACACTTATGTAGAAAGGAAGATGGGGAGTGGATTTAACGACGTCACATTTGTTATATGGTTTATTTACGTTATTAATTATTGTAACTATGATTTTTCGTAAAGGTGTCGTATTACCATCGTTGTTAGGTACTTTTGTTATTGCCTGGGTATATAAAGGTAGTTTAGTAGATGGGTTCACCTCAATATTTCATGCTAATTTGGTTGCTGCAACTGAGCTTTTTAATATATTTTTAATCATTACATTTATGATCGCACTTTTGCATTCATTACGAGACATTGGTGCAGATGAAAAAATGATTCAGCCGATTCAAAAAATGATGGTAAATGGTCATGTTTCATTTTTTATTTTAATCGGTGTTACGTATGTTATTTCCTTGTTTTTTTGGCCTACTCCTGCTGTGCCGCTTATATGTGCTTTATTAGTTCCTGCAGCTGTAAGATCAGGCTTACCCATTATGGGAGCGGCAGTAGCGGTAGCTATTGCTGGGCAGGGAATGGCACTTTCTTCGGATTATATAGTTCAAGTAGCGCCTAGCTTATCCGCAAAATCTGCTGGGGTATCTACAATAGTCGTTGCGGACAAAGCTTTAATATTATCTTTAATTACTGGAACAATTGCCATTGCTGTAGCCTACATTGTATATCGAAAAAAGATTAGAGATAAAAGTGATCCGCGGATTGAAACGGAACTGCAGGCATTGTCTCTTGAGCGTGATACCGGTAAAAAGGCACATACGAAGCATCTTTCGTATTGGGGGAAATTATTTGCGATATTTGTCCCGCTCACACTTCTTGCTGTTGTCATTTACATGGTTTATACGAAGCTTCTCTCTGGGCGAATGGGGGGATTGGAAGGTGGTGATGGAGCAGCCTTAATCGGGGGTGTAGCTGTTATTTTGTTGCTATTATCAACCGTCGCTTTCGGTAAACAACATGCTTTAGATTATATTACCAACCATATTACAAATGGATTTGTATTTGCATTTAAAGCAATGGGACCTGTTATTCCAATTGCAGGATTTTTCTTTCTAGGCAGCAGTGAATTTTCAGGAAGTATTTTAGGTGTAGATGAAGCAGCACCGGCCTTCTTATTTGACCTTGTCCAATCAAGTCAGCAATTTTTACCGCAAAGTGCATTACTAGCTGCATTTAGTATTTTAATTATTGGGATTATTACAGGGTTGGACGGTTCTGGGTTTTCAGGTCTTCCATTAACTGGAGCACTTGCCGCCGCATTGGAGAATAGTTCGATCGATGCCTCTACGTTAGCAGCTATAGGGCAAATGGGCTCCATTTGGACAGGGGGAGGTACACTTGTAGCTTGGTCGTCCTTAATTGCTATTGCCGGATTTTGTGGGATTTCAGTCATGGAGTTAGTTCGAAAAAACTTTATTCCAGTTATTTTAGGATTGCTCGTAAGTACAATATTTGCCGTTTTAATTTTATAAAGTATTCGTAACTTTGATACCCAGACGGATAATAAAAATGTCTGGGTGTTTAAGTTTGCACTTTTTTAAATATATAGTAATAAATTTGCACTTTTAAAATACGTATATATTAATCACTAACATTTTTGAATTCAAAGTAATGTTGATATTACTGGTACGTACATTATGATGACTTTTTAAATTAATTTAGTCAACCTATGCACTAATTATCATATGTTAAATGTTAGTTTAATAATAAAACGTTCGTATTTACAAAAAAATAATAATTAGGAGTGATAAATTCAAAAGATTGTCTAGCTTTAGAAAGAAGTAGAAAAGCTTTTCAACCCGGAAATAAAAAAAAGAATTGTAGGTTATGTAAGTTACGTATTAATTGAATAAGTCGCATAGTATTCAAGTTGGTAAAAAGCAGAGGATTATATACATATTACTAAGTATGTTGTTTTTAAAACTGAAAGTTTGGAATTTCTATTAGGAGGATTATTATGAACAAGCCAGAGTCGAAAGTCAAAGCAAATGATATTAAAAAAGTAAAAATGACCCCGAGTGAAGCAATTGTAGAAACATTGGTTGCTGAGGGGGTTAAAGATATTTATGGTATTTTGGGCTCAGCGTTTATGGATATGTTGGATTTGTTACCAACAGCCGGCATACGATTTCTACCAGTGCGACATGAACAAAGTTCTGCACATATTGCAGATGCATACACTCGTGTTACAGGAGTTGCAGGAGTAGTTATTGGTCAAAATGGGCCAGGTATTACTAATATGGTTACATCCGTTGCCGCCGCCAATCACGCCCATACTCCGATGGTCGTAATTTCACCATCGGCTGGTACGCCTACAATTGGTTGGGATGGGTTTCAAGAATGTGATCAAGTGTCGGTGTTTAAGGCTATTACGAAGGAAACAGTAGAAGTAACTCATCCAAGTCGAGTTGCGGAATCTCTGAGAACCGCCTTCCGTATTGCATATGCAGAGCGCGGCCCCGTCTTATTTGATATTCCAAGAGACTATTTTTATGGGGAGTTGGAAGATTATATTTTACAGCCACATCAATATCGTGCTGATACAAGAGGTGCAGGAGATTTAGTTCAGATCGACAAGGCAGTTGAACTTTTAAAAAATGCTGAACGACCAGTCATATTATCTGGAAGGGGGGTTGTAGATTCGGACGCTATAGATGTTGTCATTAAAATTGCCGAACACTTAACAGCTCCAGTTGCTGTATCTTACATGCATAATGATGCATTTCCTAATAACCACCCTCTGGCAGTAGGACCAATAGGCTATATGGGTTCAAAGGCAGCAATGTATTCTCTCAAGGATGCAGACGTACTATTAGCAATAGGTACTAGATTATCGATCTTTGGTACATTACCTAGTTATGATATTGATTATTTCCCTAAACACGCGAATATTATACAAGTTGATATCAATCCTCGAAATATCGCACGAACGCATCCAGTAGAAGTTGGAGTTATTGGAGATGCACGAGCTGCAAGTGAAGCAATATATAGTCGTTTAGTAAGCGTAGACAAAAGAAATGATGACACACGGCTTGAAGGGATATCTAAGCTTAAAAAAGATTGGGAAGAAGAGTTAATGGATTTAGCAATGATAGAAGGGCATCCGATAAATCCACGACGTGCACTTTTAGAAGTGAGAAAAGCATTTCCAGATAATACAATTTTTTCAACGGATATAGGCAATGTTTCTTCTACTGCAAATGCGTACTTAACCTTTAATCAAAGTAGACGTCATATAGCTGCTTTAACTTTTGGAAACTGTGGATTTGCTTATCCGGCTGCAATTGGTGCAAAGTTAGCCGAGCCTAATTCACCTTCAGTAGCAATTGTTGGAGATGGCGCTTGGGGGATGAGTTTGCACGAGGTAAGCACAGCAGTTGAACAAAACATTCCTGTTATTGCTTGTGTTTTTAATAATAAATCATGGGGAGCAGAGAAGAAAAATCAAGTAGATTATTATAATGATCGTTTTATTGGTTCAGATATTGAAGGACCTGACTTTGCTGAAGTAGCGCGATCAATGGGAGCGCTCGGTTTTAGTGTAGACAATGCAGAAGATATTAGGCCAACTATTGAGAAAGTATTGGAAGCAAATAAACCAGCCGTTATCAATATATATGTCGATGGAAATCAACTAGCACCACCTTTTAGAAAAGATGCTCTCAAAATGCCGACTAGATTTTTGGAAAAATATAAACATTTGGATCATAATGCATGGCGAGATGAATAGGAAGAATCAAGATAAGCGCCTAGAAAAATATAAAGCTTACTAGGTGCTTATGTGTTTTCGTTAAAGGCTAGATTTACTTATAAATTTATGATGATGAAAAATTGTTTTATTAGAATTAGAAGGAGGGGAATTTAATGAGCGAAATGAAAAAAAAGATGATTTTATTTATGATCACATTAGGCTTTATAGTTTTGTTTATTTCTGGGTGTGGGAACTCGAACGATACGGATAAAACATCAAATGATAGTGAGGAGGTAATTAGTTTTCGATTAGGTCAATCCAAAGCTGCAACCCACCCTGTTTCATTAGGTATAGACAAATTTGCTGAGTTAGTGAAGGAAAAGACGAATGGAGAAATAGTTGTAGAAACATTCCATGACGGAACTATTGGAGACGATCGAGAAGTAATTGAAGGAGCTCAACAGGGTACGCTTGATTTTGCTAGTTCCTCCACCCCAAATATGGCTAGTTTTACAAACTATTTTATTGCGTGGGATTTGCCCTATATTTTCGAAAATAAGGAAGAAGTATACAAGGCCGTTGATGGAAAACCTGGAGATGTTATTAGAGAAGAGTTGGAAAAGTCGGGATTTAAAGTTATTTTCTTTCCAGACTATGGATTCCGTCAAGTGGTCAATAACGTTAGACCGATAATAGAACCAAATGATTTGAAGGGACTAAAGGTCCGGACGACTAATTCACCAGTCGAGCAAGCAGACTTCGAGGCTATGGGTGCTGTTCCAACGCCAATGAGCTGGAATGAAGTTTATACTGGTTTACAACAAGGCACAATTGAAGCAGAGGGGAACAGCTACTCCTTGCTTTGGTCTACAAAACATCAGGAAGTATTAAAGTATGCTACAGAAGTAAATTACAATTATAGTTCGGATATTGTAGTTATGAATAAAGCTATTTTTGATAATCTATCTCCAGAACATCAGCAAATAATTATGGAGGCAGGTCAAGAAGCAGTTGAATGGCAAAGAGACGTAGCAAACGAACAGGAAGCAGAAGCTAAACAGAAATTTATTGATTTTGGAATAGAAGTTTATGAGCCATCGGATGAAGAAATGAAAAAGTGGAAACAGGCGGTAGAGTCAGTGTGGGATGAATTTATTGTGCCTGGAGAAGCTGAACCAGAGTATGTTGAGATCATTTTAGAAACTTTAGGGAAGACACAGGATGATATTTTCAAATAGATCATTTTGCTATTACGGGGAATTATATTTGTTCCCCGTAATTTAGTTCCATATTGAGAGGGGAGGACAGTAATGAATCGTAGGAAATCAGAGGTGAAGACGGAAGAAGTACAATGTGTTAATAACCCTACCAATAAATTTATTAGAATAATAAAAGTGATTGATCATAGGTTTGAAGAGGTATTCATTGTGTTAGGATTTCTAGCTTTTATTATACTTATAAATTTACAAGTAATAAACCGGTACGTTTTACCTTTTATTGATATTCCCAACTTAACAACTTGGACAGAAGAGGCTGCTCGTTACATTTTTATTTATATATCTTATTTGGGAGCGAGCTTAGCTATAAAAAAGCGTGAATCTATTCAAGTCGATGTACTCTTAAGTAAATTACCAAAGAATATCCAGAAGTCTATAACATTAGCAACTACATTACTAATGTTTTATTTTAGTTATATTCTTATAAAAGGTGGATTTACGATGATTAGTTTTCAATTAGAAACTAATCAAGTAACACCTGCATTGTCAATACCAATGGCAATACCGTATAGTGCAGTTCCACTTGGTTTTCTAATCATATTCGTTCGAATGGTTCAAAACCTTATCCAAGACGTAAAAGAAATGAACATGAAAATAGTTGGTATTGCTGTTGTCTTTACTGCTATTTTAAGTCTTCCTATTATACTGTTCGAACAAATGAATGTATCGTTTATGTTATTTGGATACTTTATATTATTCATACTTATAGGTATGCCAATAGCGTTTGCTCTTGGGATCTCTACATTGGCAACTGTGCTTGCTTCTAATGCTATACCGCTTAGCTTCTTACCTCAAGCTGCTTTTACAAGTATTGATAATTTTCCTGTTATGGCGATTCCAATGTTTATTGCTACTGGAATTATAATGGGTGGTGGAAGTATCATCAAAAAATTATTAAACCTATCAGATGAATTGTTAGGGTTTCTTCCTGGTGGGCTTGCATTGGTTGGAGTTGTAACTTGTATGTTTTTTTCTGCAATCAGTGGCTCTGGTCCTGCAACTGTCGCAGCTATTGGAACTTTGTTAATTCCTGCGATGGTAAAGCAAGGATATCATATTGGATTCGCAACCGCCTTAATTGCTACTGCAGGTTCTATAGGGGTAATTATACCACCTAGCAATCCATTTGTTGTATACGGTGTAGTCGGCCAGCAGTCTATTTCAAAGTTATTTATAGCTGGTATACTACCAGGAACATTAACTGGACTAGCATTAATGATTACTACATTTTTTATTGCTAAAAAAAACGGGTGGCAAGGTGAAAAAACAACGTTTAGCTTGAAGGACACGCTTACGGCTGCATGGAATGCAAAATTAGCATTATTAGTACCCGTTTTTATTTTAGGTGGGATTTATGGTGGGGTTATGACACCAACTGAGGCGGCGGCTGTAGCAGCTGCTTATGGATTAATTATTGGTGTATTTGTATACAAAGACCTAAATATGAAAGGTGTATACGAATCCTTAGTTCAGTCGGGAACAACTTCATCTATTATTATCTTGTTAATTATCATGGCAACAATTTTTGGACGTTTAATCACAATAGAAAGAGTAGCGGAAGCAGTTGCGTCCTTTGTTTTAACAATAAGTGAGAACAAAATTATTATTCTATTGTTGATAAATATTTTTTTATTAATTGTTGGAGTTGTACTCGAAGCATTAGCTGCAATTGTTATTTTGACACCAATACTTCTTCCAATGGCTATTGCGTTAGGTATTGATCCAGTGCACTTCGGTGTAATCATGGTTTTTAATTTAGCTATAGGATTTATTACTCCCCCAGTAGGAGTTAACTTATTTGTGGTATGTACGTAACTAAAATTAATACAAATAACATTGTAATCAACAATGGTAGAATTGGTTTAAATAATTTCTCCAGCTTCAACTTTGCAACACTAGCAGCTACAAATAAGTTAACTCC
>NZ_JBPYCS010000016.1:0-66341 GCF_051846935.1 Virgibacillus sp. W0430 | reverse complement strand
GAAACCAATTATAGTAGCAGATCGCTTTCATTTTTGCCGGTATATGTATTGGGCCCTTGAGCGCGTTAGAAGAAAAGAACAAAAGCAATTTAGTGACTATGATCGCAAAAAGTGTAAGCGAATGAAGCATGTATTTAATAAAAAGCATGAAACATTAACAGAGAAGCAACGCTGGTATTTAGATCGCTATTTAAAAATGTCGGATACGTTGCAAAGAGCATACCAGTTAAAAGAAGCATATCGGTATTGGTTTGAAGAAGCAAAGGCCCTAGGGCCTTCCAATTTAACGGCGGTCAAGGAACGTTTATACGAATTTTACAGTTTAGTAAAAGCATCAGGCCTTGATGAATTCAAGAAGGCAGTAGAAACTTTTCAGAACTGGCAGAAGGAAATTTTGAATAGTTTCGCTTTTAATTTGCATAATGGTTATGTCGAGGGTATTAATAACCAAACAAAAGTGATAAAGAGAAACGCATTTGGTTACCGCCGTTTTGATCGCTTTCGTTTAAGAGTACTATTACATCATCAATATAAAAACATAAATGGGCGGGTCGCATAAATAAGGAGTGAGCGTTAGCTCACCCCAACATTTGACGTAGAACCTTTTTTTATTTCTCACTATTTGTTCGGGGCGTTAAGCGTAAATTTAACGATTATCACAATTGGAACGTATAGTATGCTAAAGAATAGCGGAAAATTGTGTAATATGAATAGAAATTGCATGTAGTTATTTTATAGATCGACAAGCTAATGCTTGTTATTTTAGCGATAACGATTGGAGTTAGGTGTAAGTGGCTGAGGAAAATAAAGCGGTTGTAACGAATGGTGAAAACAAAATATGTTTGATTGATGACGAACGGATTGATTATTTAGTTGCCAATGAGAAAATGAAGATTATTCAAAGTCCTTCTGTTTTTTCTTTTTCTCTTGATGCTATTTTGTTAGCTCATTTTGCATATATACCGATAAAAAAAGGGAACATTTTGGATTTGTGTGCGGGAAATGGCGCTATTCCACTTTTGTTGACCCAACGAACGAATGCACATATTACAGGTGTTGAAATTCAAGAAAGGCTCGTAAATATGGCGAAGCGAAGTATAAAGCTAAATGCGTTGACCGAACAAATCTCTTTTATTCACGGAGACTTAAAACAAATGCACCCTATACTTGGTCATAGCTCGTTCGACGCTGTTACGTGTAATCCTCCTTATTTTCGTTCACCCGCAACGACCGAGCATAACCGTAATGAATATTTAACGATTGCCAGACACGAGGTTATGTGTTCGCTGGAAGATGTTGTTCGAGCGTGCAAGTTGCACGTAAAGCCAGGAGGCAAGGTTTCCATCGTCCATCGACCGGGAAGGCTCGTTGACATCATTACCCTATTTAGGAAATATCATTTAGAGCCAAAGCGACTACGCTTCGTTTATGCAAAAGAAGGGCGCGAAGCAAATACGTTATTAATTGAAGCAGTTCGTGATGGCAAAGCAGACTTAAAACTATTGCCACCATTAATTATTTATAATGAAGATGACACATATACAAAAGAAGCTGAGGAAATTATAAATGGATAACAAAGAACATGTCGTATATATGTTAAGGTGTAACGATCAGACGCTATATACAGGCTATACGAATGATTTAGCAAAGAGATTGGAAATGCATACCGCTGGCAAGGGTGCGAAGTATACAAGGGGACGAGGCCCTTTTCAAGTGGTATACGTAAAAAAGTTCCAAACAAAAGAAACGGCTATGCAAAAAGAATATGAAATCAAACAATTGTCCCGAAAAGAGAAGCTTCAGCTCATTCGGGAAATGCTGAAAGAAGTGGTTCAACATGCAAATTCAAAAGAGCTTTCATAATGATGTAGAAATAGGAACAGTATACGTTGTACCTACTCCTATAGGGAATTTAGAAGATATTACGTATCGTGCCTTACACATTTTAAAAACGGTACAATGGATTGCTGCTGAGGATACGAGAAACACTCGAAAATTACTTAGCTATTTCGATATTCATACACCGCTTATTAGCTTTCACGAGCATAGTAACGAAGCACGGAAGCAGGAGTTGTTAACCTATTTAAAAAAAGGGGAGTCCGTTGCTTTAGTTAGTGATGCAGGGATGCCTGCTATTAGTGACCCTGGTTATGAGTTAATTGAAGCTGCTATTAACGATCAAATCAATGTAGTATCCTTGCCAGGGGCAAATGCAGCATTATGTGCGTTAGTTGCATCGGGGCTTCCTACACAAATGTTTTTATTTTATGGCTTTTTACCGAGAAAAAGGAAAGAAAAGCGGTTCGCTTTAGATCGCTTGAAAACAGTTGAAGCGACATTGCTTTTTTATGAAGCTCCGTATCGACTAACAGATACGTTGGAGCAATTGAATACGGTACTAGGAAACCGACAGGCTGTCATTGGACGCGAGCTTACGAAGAGATTTGAAGAATATGTCCGTGGCTCTATAGAAGATTTGTTAAATTGGTCAACGGAAAATGAATTAAAAGGCGAATTTTGTCTCGTTGTTGAAGGGAATACTGAAGCGGATACGAATGAAGACCTTTTGTGGTGGAGCCATTTATCGGTACAAGCTCACATACACCATTATATGGAGAACAAAGGGTATTCCAGTAAAGAGGCGATTAAGCAAGTTGCTACAGAGCGAAACATGGCTAAGCGTGATGTGTACAAGCAATTTCATATAGAATAACCTTTATTGTGCTAAGCACATAACACGCAACAAAAGTGCTGGGACGTACATTCTCATTTGTCCCAGCACCAATGTATGCACTCGTAAAAAGAAATGAACCACAATCGCTGTGGCTCTTAAATAAACTGTACGGTATTCTTAAAAGTCGAAATTTGAATTGATTTCTTTTACTAAGGCTTCGGCACCTTCACGGCTAAGCACAAGTTTTCCGTTAGCTAATGCTAGGTTGTCGTCTGAACTTTCCCCTGTAATTTGACAAGTCATATTTGCTGTATATTTTTTAAAGATCACCTTGTCGTCTTCTACGTAAATTTCCATTGCGTCTTTTTCTTCAATGCCGAGTGATCTTCTTAATTCGATAGGTATTACTACTCTACCAAGCTCGTCCACTCTTCGTACAATTCCTGTAGACTTCATCTCGTATTCCCTCCCTCTTAAATTAGAAAAACTGTTTATAAAAATTTCTTGAATTGTCAGTTTTTTTAATTCATAGTACAATTTGTAAGAAAAGCAGCTGTCAAATTTCGACAATTTAACAAAGAATATTTTACCAATCATTTATAAACGTGTCAACAGGCATATAATGTGTTGAAGTAGTAAAATATCGACATAAGCCACGAAATGAGGGCATTATTTCCTGTTTGTGAAATTATGTTCATAAAAACAATTGAAAAAAAGACGATTATTTCAAAAAAAGGCAAAAAATACAATTAATGTTAAAATGGGCAAAGAACGATTGGTTTCCAATTCAAAACGTTCTGATGTTGGAAATGTCGGAAAAAAATCGCTACAATAGGATTAGTTAAAAAGACGAATCTGTATATTGATACTGGAAGAGGAGATTGTTCGATGAGTGAGAAAAAGAAAACATTTTATATAACAACCCCAATTTATTACCCAAGTGGGAATCTGCATATTGGACATGCATACTCAACAGTTGCCGGAGACGCTATTGCCCGTTATAAGCGGATGCGCGGGTATGATGTCATGTATTTGACTGGAACGGATGAACACGGGCAAAAAATTCAGACAGCTGCAGAAAAGGAAGGCCTGTCGCCACAGAGCTATGTAGATAAAATTGTCGGTGGCATTCAAGAGTTATGGAAAAAGCTCGAAATAACGAATGATGATTTTATTCGCACAACAGAAGAACGACATAAGGTGGTTGTACAAAAAATATTTGACCAGCTCGTTAAGCAAGGTGATATATACTTAGATACGTATGAAGGCTGGTATTGTATGTCTTGTGAAGCTTTCTTTACGGAACGCCAGCTTGATGACGGGCATTGTGCAGACTGTGGGAAAATTGTCGAGAAAGTAAAGGAAGAGTCGTACTTCTTCAAAATGAGCAAGTACGTAGATCGACTCGTCAAATTTTATGAAGACAATCCAACGTTTATTCAACCGGAAAGTCGAAAAAATGAAATGCTGAACAATTTCATTAAGCCAGGACTTGAGGATTTAGCAGTCTCACGGACCACATTTGATTGGGGAATTAAAGTTCCAGGAAATCCAAAGCACGTTATATATGTGTGGATAGATGCGTTGACGAATTACATTACCGCACTTGGATACGGTTCAGACGATACTTCTAAGTACGAAAAATATTGGCCAGCAGATGTTCATTTAATGAGTAAGGAAATTGTTCGTTTCCATACAATTTATTGGCCAATTATGTTAATGGCGCTTGATTTACCTTTGCCGAAAAAAGTATTTGCCCATGGTTGGATTTTAATGAAAGACGGAAAAATGTCGAAATCAAAAGGGAATGTTGTCGACCCAGTAAAATTGACCGATCGTTATGGGCTTGATGCTTTACGCTATTATTTATTGCGTGAAGTTCCATTTGGTTCCGATGGGGTATTTACGCCAGAAGGATTTGTAGAGCGTACGAATTATGATCTTGCCAATGATCTTGGTAACTTATTGAATCGAACTGTTGCGATGATTGATAAATACTTTGCAGGTGAAATACCGGCATATCGAGCTGCTGAGACAGAGGTTGATGAACGACTAGAAGCATTTGCAAAAGAAACGATTCAAAAAGTCGAGGAAGCAATGGAAAGCATGCAGTTTTCAGTTGCTCTAACCGCATTATGGAAATATATAAGCCGTTCTAATAAGTACATTGACGAAACAGAGCCTTGGGTTTTGGCTAAGGATGAGAGCAAGCGCGCGCGACTTGGCAATGTTATGGCGCACCTTGCAGAATCTTTGCGGATTTCTGCCGTTATGCTCCAGCCATTTTTAACACATGCACCGCAAGAAATTTTCAGGCAGCTAGGTATTTCTGAAAAAGAACTGCAGCAATGGGATAGCATATATGACCAAGGGAAGATTAGTTCGGGAACAACGATTCAAAAAGGCAGTCCTATTTTCCCACGCCTTGACGTCGAGCAAGAGATACAGACAATTAAGGAAATGATGCAACCCCCAACACAAGCGGAACAAAAAACAGAACCAAAAGAAGTAAAAGAAGAAATTGTTTATGATGACTTTATGAAACTTGATTTGCGTGTTGCAGAAGTTATTCATGCAGAGAAGATGAAGAAAGCAGATAAGCTTATTAAAATGCAGGTTGACTTAGGGTTTGAAAAGAGACAAATTATTTCAGGTATCGCCCAATATTACAAGCCGGAAGAGCTCCTCGGTAAAAAGGTAATTTGCGTTACGAATTTAAAGCCAGTAAAACTACGGGGCGAATTATCGGAAGGAATGATTCTTTCTGGTGAAGGTGAAAATGGAAAGCTCGTATTGGCAACTGTCGAAAAATACTTGCCAAATGGCTCTACTGTAAAATAATAAGAAAATGGAAAAGGTCTTCTTCGTGTGTAAATCGAAAAGGCCTTTTCTTTTTAAGAGAAAGCGGAACGATTTATAAAGCAAAAATGTACGCAGGAAAACTGCTTTATTAACTAGAGTGAAGGAGCGTTAAATCGTGTTATTTGATACGCATGTACATTTGAATGCAAGACAATTTAAAGACGATCGCGATGAAACAATTAAACGTGCTTTTCAAGCGGGCGTGAAATATATGGTCGTTGTAGGATTTGATCATGAAACAATTCCAATTGCAATTGAAATAGCCGAACAATATGAAACGATTTATGCAGCGGTTGGCTGGCATCCAGTTGATGCGATTCACTATTCAAAGGAATGTCTAGCATGGATAGAAGAATTGAGTGCGCATAAAAAGGTTGTTGCGATTGGCGAAATGGGTTTAGATTACCATTGGGACACATCTCCAAAGAAAGTTCAGCAAGAAGTGTTTAGAGAGCAAATACGTTTAGCTAAAAGACTGCAGATGCCAATTATTATTCATAATCGAGAGGCAACCGAAGATATAATAACAATTTTACAAGAAGAAAAAGCGGAGGAAGTAGGAGGCATAATGCACTGTTATAGCGATCGTGTGGAGTATGTTCCTGCTTTTCTCAAAATGAACTTTTATATCTCTTTAGGTGGTCCTGTAACGTTTAAAAATGCTAAAGCACCGAAGGAAGTTGCAGCAGCTGTTCCCCTCGATCGATTACTAATTGAAACAGATGCACCGTATTTAGCACCTCACCCATTTCGAGGAAAAAGGAATGAACCAGCGCATGTGCAACTTGTAGCCGAGCAAATAGCTCACTTGCGTAATATGGACTACCATGAATTAAGTAAAATAACGACAAACAATGCTTTGTCATTATTCAATATTAAGCAATAGACGGCGCATTTATTTAAGAAATTATGAATAAAATGGAATAAATTGGACAAATCTATTAAAGGCTGGGATGTAATTATCCAGTCTTTTTTCATTGGAATGAAAGGTTATTAATTTAATAGAATTCGATTAAATAAGCGAGTATAAGGGGGTTCGCTTCATTTGTAATCTAACTGTAATGAAATCGTAATCGTAAAGATTTTGACTTCGAATATATCTGTTTATATAATCAAAGTCGTTAAGGAGGCAAGAACCATGCAAATCATATCGAAAGTATTACCAGCATCTCGTAAGAAGTTGGTGATTTCGACAGTTGGTATTATGGCACTTGTTCTATTTACAAGCTGGGTAATTTTTGAAACGACCAAAGTCGAAGTAGTGTTTGCCGATAATGGAGAAGAGTTAGCGGTGAAAACACATACGAAAACAGTAGGTGAACTACTAAAAGAACTAAATATTCCAGTAGATGAACACGATGCGTTATCACATGATATAAATAGTCCAATTAAAAGCGGTATGGTTATTGACTATCAAACCGCAAATGAAATAACAGTTAATCTCGATGGAAAAGCACAAACATTTCACACAACTGCCGCCACTATAGGCGACTTTTTTAAGGAAGAGGAACTTTCTTTTTCTGCACACGACAGCATATCGCACAGCTATTCAGACGTAATTGAAGAAGGATTAACGATTACGATTGATACAGCCTATGAAGTTACGGTTGAAGACGGTAGTGTTGAAAAGAAAGTATGGACGACTGGTGGGAAAGTAGCCGAAGTACTAGCAGCAAACGACATTACATACAAAGATCAAGATAAAATAGATCCTGTACTTACGGAAGATGTAACGGAGAACACAAAGATTACAATCGTTCATGTAGAAGAGAAGACCGAAAAAGTAGAGGAAAAGATAGCCTTTAAAACGGAAACGAAAAAGGATGCTACCCTTGAAAAAGGAAAAGAACGCGTCATTGTTGAAGGGAAAGAAGGACGTGTCGCTAAGGAATACAAAGTAACACTAGAGAACGGTGAAGAAGTTCAGCGCGAGCTTTTACGTGAAGAAGTCGTTGAAAAAAGTGAAAACAAAGTGGTCGCTATCGGAACGAAAGAAGTGAAAAAAAGCCAAACGGCATCCATTGCTAGCACTGCGGGTCAGGCAAGTGCGAGTGGAAAGGAACTGTACGTAACAGCTAGTGCTTATACAGCAAAATGTAAAGGATGTTCCGGATATACAGCTACAGGAATTAACTTAAATGCTAATCCGAACATGAAAGTTATTGCTGTAGATCCTAATGTCATACCTTTAGGTTCCAAAGTGTGGGTAGAAGGATATGGTACAGCAATTGCTGCGGATACAGGCGGATCGATCAAAGGGAATCGAATTGATGCGCACTTCCCGACAAAGCAAGCTGCATATAGTTTCGGTCGTAAAAAAGTAAAAGTGAAAATTCTTGATTAATGGTTCGCCATTTTATATTGAATGATTGACCAACAGTAGGATTAATGCTCTTGCCATGATAAAATGGTGAGAGCATTAATCGTTTTAGACGAAAAGAATTGATATTTTATCATAACTAGGAAAAAATGATTCTATAAAGCATAGAGAAAGAGGCAATACAGTGAAAATAAAGGAAGTAATTATCGTCGAAGGGAAAGACGATCGTGTTAAAATTCGGCAAGCAGTGGATGCAGATACGATTGAAACGAATGGATCGGCTATTAATGCTGAAACGCTCGAACGAATCAAGCACGCAAAGGAAAAGCGAGGCTGCATAATATTTACCGATCCAGATTACCCAGGGCAGCGCATTCGTTCAATTATTGATCAAGCGGTACCAGGTTGTAAGCATGCTTTTTTAACACCTGAAGAAGCAAGAGCGAAGCATCCACATAATAAAAGCATAGGGATTGAACATGCATCCGTCGCTGCAATACAAAAGGCATTGGCAGGTGTTTATGAAATTCATCCTCCATACGAAGCTGAAATATGCCAGCAAGACTTGCTCGAATATGGCCTAATAGGTGGATCGGGTGCAAAAGAAAGAAGAATGAAGCTAGGTAATTTACTAAACATCGGTCAAGCGAACGGCAAGCAGCTTCTGAAAAGGTTAGCTATGTTTCAAATTACAAAAAAGCAATTGAAGCAAGCGATGGAAGAAATAGTTGAAGAGGAGAACGGCAATGCCTAAACCATTTATTGCAACCCCAGTCCGTACGAAGGAAATATTAAAAAAGTATAATTTTTCTTTTAAAAAAAGCTTAGGACAAAATTTTTTAATTGATACGAACATTTTACGAACCATAATTGAACAAGCAGGAATAGATCAAGATAGTGGCGTAATCGAAATAGGTCCTGGAATTGGGTCATTGACGGAACAATTGGCGATCCATGCAAATCATGTTATTGCTTATGAAATTGATCAACGTTTAGTACCTATTTTGCAAGATACTTTACAGGCGTACGATAATAAAACAATTATTCATGATGATATTTTAAAAGCTGATGTTGGCGATGCGATAAGCGCTCATTTTAGCGAGAGCCAGTCCATTCATATAGTTGCTAATCTGCCCTATTATATTACAACACCAATTTTAATGAAGCTACTGCAAGACCGACTACCGATTGATCGTTTAACTGTCATGCTCCAAAAGGAAGTAGCTGACCGGATGGCAGCACGTCCGAATAGTAAAAGCTATGGCTCCTTATCGATTGCTGTGCAATATTATACAGAAGCAGAAGTAGTAATGAACGTACCGAGACAAGCGTTTATTCCACCACCAAATGTTACGTCTAGTGTGCTGAAACTAACGATGCGCAAACATCCGCCGGTTTCTGTAAATGATGAAGAACAATTTTTCTCAGTAGTACGTGCCTGTTTCGTTCACCGAAGAAAAACGTTAGTAAACAATTTATCTAATTACGATAAGGAAAAAAGCAAGCAAGAGCTGATAGCTATTCTTGACCGAATTGAAATCTCTCCGAATCGCCGTGGAGAGTCATTGTCAATGGAAGAATTTGCTCGGCTTGCGAACGCACTTTCTGATTCATCTCCGCAAACATAAACGAATTTCATAACGGGTACGACTCGGTTTAACGGTGAAATGACAGCGGTTATTTATTGTGATACGTAACGCTAAATAACGTATAGGCAATCAAATAACCGTTCCTCTTTTTTTATAAACGGTATGCATCGTCAAAACAAGTTCCCTACCCTAAATCATCTCAAAATACACACGATTAAATTCAATAAGTAAAAGGCACAATTTCGCCCATGCTGACATAGTCTATGTTAAGGTGCAACTCCAGCTAATGAGGACGGTGTCGAGGTGGAAGCTGTGAAAGGGGATTACGTCACGCGAAAATCGTACGGTCACGATTTATTATTTACAGTTGTGGAAATAAAAGAGGAGCAAGCGATCATACATGGTGTTCATATTCGATTACAAGCGGATGCGCCAATGGATGACCTTGTTCGAGTAGAGGACCAAGAGCTTCGCAAAATAAAACAAAAGGTAAAAAAACAAGAAGACGTTTCGTATCGATTGTTTTTACAGGATTATCGTTTGTTAAAGGAGAAACGAAATTACGAAGCTACGGATGGGTATACTGAAAAAGCTGCTTGTTTTCAACTTCCTACAAAGGTTTTGCACCTCGATGGAGATCAATCGTATTTACGTAAATGCATGGAACTATATGAGAAGATGGGATTACAGGTGCACAGTGTCCATTTACATGAAAAGGAAATGCCGTATGAAATCGCTGCATTATTAAAAAGTATTCAGCCACAAATTGTAGTTATTACAGGACATGATTCGTATTCAAGAAAAAAAGGCATGAAAAAAGAGCTTCGAGCATATCGGAATTCTAAGTATTTTGTGGATACCGTTCGGGAAGCAAGAAATATAACCCCGAACTTAGATGATTTAGTTATATTCGCAGGTGCATGTCAATCCCATTTTGAATCGCTTATTCGCGCAGGTGCTAACTTTGCGAGCTCGCCATCAAGAATAAATATACATGCGCTTGATCCTGTGTATATAGCGGCAAGAATTGCATATACATCGTTTATGGAAAAAGTAAACGTATGGGATGCACTACGAAACACATTTACGGGAGAAAAAGGGATGGGCGGAGTAGAAACAAGAGGGTTGTTGCGGGTAGGAATGCCATATAAGGAAGATTTAGCCGAGGAGTAACAAGAAGGTATAATTAAATATCACTTTTGCGTATATGGCAACATCGTTAGCTTTTAGATAGCAGTATCCCATTTGTCCACTTTACGGCCTTTTTATTTAAGTTTTGAGTGCAAGCGTACGATGGTATATACGCACGTGTAGGAGTAGAACAGGAATGGAGGTTATGGAAATAACTAGCAGCTATTTTGTCCGTTCCTTTTTATTTTACTGTAAATATGAAAGGGAAACTTTTTGTGCATAATTTGTAAAAAATATGAAAAGATAAGACGAGTGCAAAAAAAGATATTGACATATTTAAAGAGTTATTGGTATAATATTATGTTTTATTTGACGTTTGAACGAGCATGTGGTATAGTAATTACAGTGAGGTGGAGTGCTGGTGAAAACAATAACGGAAATTAAAAGAGGTCTTGAAGGTCAAATCGGTCAACGTTTAAAATTAACTGCCAATGGCGGAAGAAGGAAAACGGTTATTAGATCTGGAGTATTGTCTGAGACCTACCCTTCTGTTTTCGTAGTTGAGCTTGACCAGGATGAAAATGCATTTGAACGTGTGTCATATAGTTATGCGGATGTTTTAACTGAAGCAGTAGAGATAAGCTTTGTAGATGAAAGCAATCAGGCAGTAGCAGTAGAGCGGTGAACATAGTTTACTGCTTTTTATTTTGCTGTTAAACAGGACAAAGATCTTTTCTAGCTAAGACAACGATGAAGTACGAGAATGTTACAATAAATTCACTTTTTCCTACATATAACAGGTGTATTTTAGGCCGAGTATGCAAAAAATATACATGTCGTAATTACTTTAAGCTGGAAAGGAGCTGTCTTTCATGGGTCGTGGTATTATGTCAGACCAGTTGAAAGAAGAGATTGCCAAGGAGTTAGGTTTTTACGACACGGTACAAAAAGAAGGTTGGGGCGGCATCAGAGCGAAAGATGCTGGTAATATGGTAAAGCGAGCAATTGAAAAGGCTGAGCAAAGTATACAACCGCCAATCGATCGTTCATAACCCAACCAATTACGAGCTGCTTCTCGTTTACAGAGAAGCAGCTCGTTTCATTTAGGCAGAAAAAGGGTTCTGCATTGGTTTTTGATCGTTGTTTTAATCTTTGTTCAAAGAAATGTGTAAATCTGTTACTATTAAAAAGAGGATACAATTATTGGAGGTAGTACAGTGAAGCATCGTAATATATCGTTTGGAAAAGGAACGCGTTTCTTTATAGGGTTTTTCTTCTTATTATTAATTGTTGGTTTTATTGTATTTCAGTGGCTAACAGACTATATCTGGATGGAAACATTAGGATATGAAAGTGTATTTATGACGATTTTTACAAGTAAAGTTGCTCTTGGTGTAACCGGGTTTATTTTGTTTTTCATCTGTACATATATTACATTGTTTTGGATCCGCTATTCCTACACAAGTCACTTTGGTCGAGAGCAACTTCCGCCAATTATGCTACACCGAAAGTCCCTCACTTTGATCATGCTAGGAATTGCTACCGTCGTCGGCTTTATTGGCAGTAGTATTATTCAAGGTGTTGGTTGGGAGCCCGCATTAAAGCTGTTAAATCATACGGAATTCGGTATAAAGGATCCATTTTTTAATATGGACGTCTCGTTTTATGTATTTATCCTGCCTTTTGTTGAGTTTATTGCTTATGTGCTGTTTGGACTGACATTTTTCTTTTTAGTTGTGCTCATTAGTGCATACTCTGTCTTTCATATATACCGAATGAATCGTTCGGCACAAATTCATTTAGGCGTAACGATTGGCGCTTTAGGCATTTTACAAGCGGGTATGCATCTGCTGGAGCCGTATGGAACGCTTTTAACGAATCAAGTAAATATATTTCAAAAAAGCGCTGTCTATGGACTTAGCTATACGGATAAATTAATTAATATTCCAAAGGCATACGTACTAGCAGCCGTTGCACTCGTTGCGACAGTATGGATTATTGTTGCACTTAGCCGGAATAAGCTACGTTCTATCATTACACCGGTTGTTATTTATGCCGTTGTGCTCGTTGCAGGTCAAGGAGCGTCAGTTATTGTGCAAAACTTTATCGTTTCCCCTAACGAGTTTTCAAAAGAAAGTCCGTACTTGGAGCATAACCTTTCCTTTACAAGAGCCGCCTACGATTTGGATAAAATTAAGGAAGAGGAACATCCAGGTGACTTTACTTTAACTAGAGATATGGTGGAAAGAAATGAGCTTACAATTAATAACGTTCGATTAAATGATTCTAGACCATTGCTTGATATTTATAATCAGCTGCAAACGTTCCGAACGTACTATAAGTTTAACGATATGGATATTGACCGGTATAAAATTAACGGTAATTATGAGCAAGTCTTTATTGGAGCTAGAGAGCTTAGCACAGCCGATCTACCCTCACAAGCACAAACATGGGTAAATCGAACGTTAAGGTATACACATGGGTATGGCGTTGCAGTGAGTCACGTAAATAAAGTGACAAGTCAGGGACAACCCGAGTACATGATGAAAAATTTGCCTGCTCAAGGTGAATTTGACATTAGTCGAGAGCAAATATACTTTGGGGAAGAACCGTACCCGAACGTTATTGTTAACTCTAAAGTAGACGAATTTGATTATCCGACAGGTGATCAAAACGAGACGAACCGATATGAGGAGCGTACGGGCATCCCTCTTAAAGGATTTAACCGCTTTTTATTCGCTTTAAGTGAAGGGTCGTTTCGAATGCTTGTCTCGGATCAAATTACGAGCGATAGCCAGTTGCTGGACACACGTAATATTATGGATCGAGTGAAAAGGATCGCTCCGTTTTTCCGTTACGATCAGGACCCTTATATCTTTATTCGAGATGATGGAACGTTAGCATGGATGATGGATGCTTACTTAAGCGCAGAAAACTATCCATATTCTGAAGCGTATAAAGGAAATGAAAATTACATTCGTAATTCCGTCAAAGTTGTTTTGGACGCGTATTCGGGCGAGGTTGATTTCTATGTTGCGAATCCGGACGATCCACTGCTTCAAACTTATAAAAATATGTTCCCACAGCTATTTAAAGAGGAAATGCCTGAGGATGTAAAAGCACATATCCGTTACCCGGAAATGCTCTTTAAAATTCAAGCATCAATGTATGGGACGTATCATATGTCTAATCTAGAAGTGTTTTATAACCGAGAGGATTTTTGGCAGTTCCCGACAGAAAAGTACTTTAACAAAGATATTGAAATGGAACCGTACTATATTACAATGAAAATGCCAGAAGAGGCTGAGGAAGAGTTCATTCTAATGATGCCATATACACCAAAAAACCGGCAAAACATGATTTCTTGGATTGGTGTTCGCAACGATGGAGAGCATTACGGAGATATGTTTATTTATCGCTTCCCGAAACAGAAAAACATTTATGGACCACAACAAATTGAAAATCGAATTAATCAGGATAGTTATATATCACAGCAGCTCAATTTATGGTCCCAAGGTGGTTCAGAAGTAATCCGCGGTAATTTATTGGCGATTCCGATTGAGGATACAGTCTTGTATGTCGAACCGATTTACATTGAATCATCCAATGAAACGTCGTTACCGGAAGTAAAGCAAGTTATTATGGCTTATGAAGACCATATTGTTATGGAAGAAACATTTGAAAAAGCGCTCGATAAAATATTAAATCTTATCGATCCAGATAAGGTAGATCAAAAAACAGAGGAAGATAAGGAAGCGCCAGAGCAAAGTGAACAAAAGCCGATCATAGGCGCAGAAGCAATGCTACAGGAATTTGCAAGTCTGTTTGATGCGTATCGCACTGCATTAGCTGAAGGGGATTGGGAAAAAGCAGGCGAAATAATGAAAGAAATTGAAACAAAATTAAATACAGTTGATTAATGAAAAACGAAGCGTTTCTTCCAAGGAGTTTTCCTCTACGGAAGAAACGTCTTTTTGTGTAGCAATTGCTTTAAAAAAAAGGCTCTAAAATATATGTTGGGGTATAGGAAAAATTCAGCAAAATAAAAGCACGCAAACTCCAAAATTTGTTAGACTTGTTTTAACGACAAAACAAACACAAAAGGAGTTGCGTGTAAGTGAATTTTAACATTTCTTTACCAGGTTTAGAAGCATTTCACATCAAAAGTATGTGTCAAGTTATTCTCGGTCGTATTTTAACACCGCTATTCTTGGCACTCCAATTTTGTACGCTTTTTCGACTACCGCGCTATCGCTTGCTGACCCGGTTGTTTCGTTAGGTTCTAAAAAACAAGAACCTAACGAAACAATCGGGATAAAAGGGGATGAACTGGATCCCTTTGGGATCATTTCTTTCTACTTTCCAGTTTTCCGCCTGTTTTTGTTTTTTGATGACCTCGTTTACTTTATTAAATACTTCCCCGACTAAACTGGTGAATGTATCGTACATCAATAGCTGTACCTGTTCTTCAAATTCGATTAAGTTGTTTGTTTCCTTTAATAATTCGTAAATTCTTGTTATAATATATTCCATGAGAAGGCCTCTTTCTAAATGTATTTGCCTGCGAAGCATACATTTTATGATAGAGTGCCTTCTCTTTTTTGGCTAGTAAAATATACCAAAATACCCCCGAGTAAAATTTTACACATATACATCAAAAAATCTATTGAAAATGATGGTGTTTTTCAAATTCACGTGGAACTGGATGTCACTTCGCATCACTGTCCATCGTGTAACTCTCATACAAAGAAAGTGCACGACTATCGCATTCAAAAGATACAACATACGAAATTATTTGTAAGAGAAACACTTATATTTTACCGCAAACGCCGTTATTCATGTCAGCAGCACGGATGTGAAAAACGTTTCTATGAGAATAATTCTTTAGTAGAACGCTATCAAAGACAATCTAAGGAATTGAAAAAGGCTATTGCATTGGAGCTTATTCATGGGAAGAACTTTCAAGATATTGCCTCTAGGTTTAATACTTCTGCGACAACTGTGATGCGTAGGTTTGATGAAGTAGGTTCGACCTTGTTGGAGAAGGCGAAAGAGTTGCCTTCTATAATCGCTATTGATGAATATAAGGGAGACACTAACGGAGAAAAATACCAAACCATTATTGCCGATCCGGTGAATCGGAGACCACTTGAGATTCTGCCAGATCGAAGGAAGGAAACGGTAAAGACGTACTTAGAAAATCACGGGCAGAAAGTTAAAATAGTGGTAATGGATATGAGTCCCTCATTCAAAGCAGCCGTAGATCAAGCATTAGGGAAACCAATTATAGTAGCAGATCGCTTTCATTTTTGCCGGTATATGTATTGGGCCCTTGAGCGCGTTAGAAGAAAAGAACAAAAGCAATTTAGTGACTATGATCGCAAAAAGTGTAAGCGAATGAAGCATGTATTTAATAAAAAGCATGAAACATTAACAGAGAAGCAACGCTGGTATTTAGATCGCTATTTAAAAATGTCGGATACGTTGCAAAGAGCATACCAGTTAAAAGAAGCATATCGGTATTGGTTTGAAGAAGCAAAGGCCCTAGGGCCTTCCAATTTAACGGCGGTCAAGAACGTTTATACGAATTTTACAGTTTAGTAAAAGCATCTGGCCTTGATAAATTCAAAAAGGCAGTAGAACTTTTCAGAAATGGCAGAAGGAAATTTTGAATAGTTTCGCCTTTAATTTGCATAATGGTTATGACGAGGGTATTAATAACCAAACAAAAGTGATAAAGAGAAACGCATTTGGCTACTGGCGCTTTGATCGCTTTCGTTTAAGATTGGCTTGTGGCTGATAATCTAGTGAATTGTAAATTCGAGGCACCTAAACCCAATCAAGCGTAGTTAACAGATGTCACTGTTTAAGGTGAGAGATGCCATACTATATCTATCAGCTGTTTTAGATGTCCTTAATATCGAAGGTTATCAGGCATTCGATTTCACGAAATCCTAATTTCAAACTCGTTCAGAAGTCATTAGAAAAAGCCTTTAAACAAGGATATGTCAAAAGCCAGAGGGTCGATGTACAAATCGTAGTCTATTCAGATCAAGGGTGGTTATATCAAATCAAAAGCTTTGAGCGATTACTCACCCTTTTACAAGATGAGACAAAGCATGTCGCGTAAAGAAAACTGTTTGGATAATGCGCTTATGGGAGGTTCTTCAGCATATTGAAAAATAGAATGTATTTATACCACTTCTTTTTCTTCTGTCGATGATGAGATTGATCAAGTAAATCAATATATTGTATTCTTATCAAGAACGTATTAAAGAAAAACTGGATGGAAAAAGTCCGATTGATTTTAGAAGAACATATGAATTAGCACGAAAATCAACATAAATAAATGTACAACTTTTATGGTTCATGTCACTATTCCGGCTGGAGTCGCCGCCTTCCACTATAATCAATTTGGAGCTACTATTCTCGAAAACTATTAAGCCCATCAAAAGTCAAATATTCAAAGCAGCATGAGCTTAGTCTATAGGGTAAAATTGCCAAACTCAAGGCAGCAGTTAGCTTAACGCAAGGGTGTCTATGGTGACGTGGAATCTGAATGAAGCGAGCGGCAAACGTCCGGCCTACGATTTGATACTAATTCTAAAGAAAGCGCATCTTGAAGGTAAATTAGAGACAAGATTGAAGCATTATTTCAAAGTATAAATTATTACTCATCATCGATGAGATAGGGTATTTACCAATTGATGAAGCTGATGCCAAACTATTTTTTCAATTAATCGATATGCGATATGAGAGAAAAAGCACTATATTTACAACAAACTCTAACTTTAAATCATGGAGTGAAATATTTCAAGATCCTAAAATAGCTAACGCTATTTTAGTTAGAGTATTACATCATGCGTCAGTAATAAATATAGTAGGTGAATCTTATCGTTTAAAAAACCACATTCAAAAGGATGACAAGTCTGAGTCAAGTAATCGATTTTAACCAGCAAGATTATTTTCAACACTTCGAACTAAACTGTACATTCTTAGACAATCGAAATTGTACATACTTATCTTGACATTTATCGGCATTAAAAACCCTGGTATGAAACTAATCCTATCAGGGTTTTTAATGCCGATAATATTACTTATCATACATCTGTCTATCCCTAAGTGTAAGGTTATTTATCATTTAAATCCCATCCTTATCAAAGCAGATAAACCAATTAGTCAACTTATTTTTCAGAATAACTTGATTTATTAGATTTATTAGATTATAATGAATTCAACTTTCCTTAACAAATGTCAAATTTTTAATTAACACTTGTGAATAGGCTTGTTCTCTTTGTTGAAAGCGCTGTTATTTAGGGGGTATTAAATTTGAACTTATCTAATTAATTAACAATATAGGAAAGGAGGGCAAATAAGTTGCTGAAAATTATTTTGACTTAAAAACTTACTTAAGGAGTAGTGATAGGGATGGATTTTAGTAAAAGCGAAGTTCAATATCATGTGCAATTAAAAAAAGGTGATGTAGGAAGATATGTTTTTTTACCGGGTGATCCTGGAAGGGTAGAGCTCATAGCGAGTTTATTTGATGAATCATGGCTAGTTGCAGAGAATAGAGAATACAAAACATATACGGGATATATAGATGGTACTAAAGTATCGGTTTGTTCTACAGGTATAGGGGCTCCTTCATCTGCCATAGCTGTAGAAGAATTGAGTAAAGTTGGGGCAGATACTTTTATTCGTATAGGAACTGCTGGCCCCATGCAAGAATTTATAAATAAGGGAGATGTTGTAATAGGAACTGCTGCAATTAGAGATGAAGGAACAACAGGACAATACATGCCAATTGAATTTCCAGCAGTTGCAGATATTGATGTTACAAGTGCCCTCTGTAAAGCAGCATCAAATCTTAATAAGATTTTTCATAAAGGTGTTATTCAATCAAAAGATTCTTTTTATGGGGAAGTCCTACCCGAGATAATGCCGGTGAGGGATTTGTTAAAATTAAGGTGGCAAGCCTGGATAGAAGGCGGTGCACTTGCCTCAGAAATGGAGGCCGCTGCAATTTATATAGTATCATCTATTAGAAACTTAAGAGCTTCTTGCATTCTGAATATGGAGGGCTCAATGGAAGAAACGATAAAAGTCGGCTTAGAAGCTATAAGAATATTAGAGAATAATAGTTGATTGATAAGGAGGTGTAACTTTGGCAACCCCAATAATTGAATTTTCAGGTTTCTCATACTACTATCCTAATTACGAAAATGCCGCTTTAAATAATATAACTGTTACGATTGAGAGTGGAGATTTCATAGGATTGATTGGGCGAAATAAGGCTGGTAAATCTACTGCATGTCTATCTATGATGGGGTTGGCCCCTCATATCATAGGTGGAGATTGGATTGGTGAGATAAAGGTAAATGGAAATGTTTTATCCGCAGAAAATGCTTCAGACATGACCAAAGTTGCTGGAATAGTATTTCAGGATGCTGAGAGCCAATTTACCCAAGAAACTGTTGAGGATGAAATAGCCTTTTCTATGTGTAACTTAGGCTTAGAAAGAAGTGAAATAATAAAGAGAATAGAAGAAGTTATGGATAGTTGCTATTTACATGAACTTTCAGGAAGATCCCCTTTCCACTTGTCGGGGGGGCAACAACAGAGGCTTGCTGTTGCTTGTTTATTAGCTTTACGCCCAGATATAATTATCTTGGATGAATCGACATCTCAATTAGATCCCATAGGAAGAGATGAAATATTTAATCTTGTATCTAGATTACACCAAGAGGGTAAAACAATAATTATGGCGGATCATAACATAGAAAAAATAGCTGAGTATACTGATAAAGTGATGGTTCTTCATGATGGCGAATTAAAACTGTTTGGAGAAACAAAATATATATTTCAAAAAAAGGAAGAGTTAAATGGGTATGATATCCGATTACCACAAGTAACAGATGCTGTTTTTAAATTGAAAGATATATACAATTTTAAGGAATTGCCTATAAATTTAAATGAAGCAGAACAATTATTTACACATCTTGAGAATAATAAGAGGCGAAATAAATAATGAAACCAATAATAGAAGTAAGTAACCTAGTGTACAGGTATAAAAGAGGAAAACAGGCATTAAATGATGTCAACTTAAAAATTTATGATTCAGAGTTAATTAGTATTGTTGGACAGAATGGTAGTGGTAAGACTACCTTAGTTAAACATTTCAATGGATTATTGAAGCCGACTGAAGGAGTAGTTAAAATAGAGCAGGAATCCACTGCAGAAAAAAGTGTAGGCTATCTATCTGGAAAGGTTGGATATGTATTTCAGAACCCTAACCATCAATTCTTTACTAAAACAGTAGAGGAAGAATTAATGACAGGGCCAAAAAACTTCAAGTTAAGCCATAAAGAAACAAAGGAAAACCTTGATTATGTTATAGAGTTATTAAGAATAGACGACATATTAAAAGAGCATCCAATGAATTTAGATTATACTAGTAAAAAAATAGTTTCTATTGCCTCAGTGCTAACCTTTAATCCAAAGGTTTTTATAATGGATGAACCAACTGGAGGATTAGATGAGGTAGGAAGGCAATTGCTCATAAAAACAATGAATTTACTTCACAAACAAGGGAAGACCGTTATAATCATATCTCATGACATGGATTTTGTGGCCGAAAATTCCAATCGTATAATAGTCATGGCTAACGGTAATATATTACGTGATGGTGATGGTACGTCAGTATTCAACGATAATGATTCTTTGCAAAAAGCATGGATTGAACCACCACAAATAACTCAACTGGGCAAACGATTAAACTTCCAGGAGGAGGTATTTGTTAGCGTAGACCAATTTGTAAATAGTTTTACAAATAAAAAGGAGGATGCTCAAAGTGGGTGAAAAAAAATTAAGACAAACGGCTTCAATTAGTTCAAAAACAAAAACAACATACGCATTAATTCTTATTCCTATAGGAATTGCTATCAATATAGTTGCTGGTATGATTGCTGGTCAATTAAAGTTACCATTTTTTATGGATTCAATTGGTACCGTAATTATGGCGGTGATTATGGGGCCGCTTGTTGGGGGAGCTACAGGGCTATTAACAAACGTAGTAAGTGGATTACTCAGCGGTGACGTTTTGAGTATGGCGTTTGGTTTAGCAAATATGTCATCTGGTATAATAATTGGATTTATGGCGAAGTATAAAAAATTCAGAACATGGCTTCATTTAATTATTGGGGCTATTTTAATAACACTTTCAAATTCGATTATAGGAGCTATAGTAGTTGTTTTGTTATACGGTGGAGTTAATGGTTCAGGCGTAGACTTTGTAGTAGCTGCTACTTTGGCAGCCGGGCAAGATATATTTTCATCAGCATTTATAGGGCGAATACCTGTTAATATTGTTGATAAAGGTATAGCTATTATAATTGCATTTATAATCTTAAAAAGATTACCTGATAATATGAAAAACTTAATACCTGAAACAAAGAAAAAGAATTAATAATTGTATTAAACAGTAAAAATAAGGTTTGAATAAGGATATGATTATATGTTAGATATAAATGATAAAAGTACATTTTTTAGTAAAGTTTATCCTATGACAAAAATATGGCTAGGATTAGGAATAACCATAGGAGTCTTTTGTTTTTCAAATTACTATATTTCAATAATAATTTTTGCTTTATCGTTTATAATAATACTGGAGCATAAAATGCTTAAAGAGTTTGGCATAGTTTTTTTGGCAGTTCTTATTTTAGGGATCAGCCTGTTTTTAATCCAAGGTATATTAAATCCAGAAAACCAAACAGTAGTGTGGCAAATTATACCTGGAACAAGCATTGCTTTTTACGAAGAAGGTTTACTAAAAGCGACGAATGTATATGCTAGAATTGTTCCGATAGTAGCAGTTCTCTTTCTTTTAGTAAGAACAATGAATATAACAGAATTAGGTGTTGCTTTAAATAAAGCAGGTATTAGCTATAGGGCGAGTTTTGTGCTATCATCAACATTTCAAGTTATCCCCGTTTTTAATCGTGAAATGAAAACTATAATAGAGGCACAAAAATCTAGGGGTCTAGATACAGAAGGTGATTTTTTTAGTAGAATAAAGGCGTTTGTTCCTATTATCTTTCCTTTAATATCAAATTCTATAATGAAAGTACAAAGCCAAGTAATTGCATTAGAAAGTAGAGGTTTTAACTCAAGTGCCAAAAAAACATATTACAGGAATCCCAGTAAAACCAAGTATGATCCATTTCTAACAATAGTAGCAATAATATTTGCAAGTTTAGGGGTAGCTTATAGAACATATATAATTATATCCTAACATAGGGTCAGGGTATATTATCATTCAATTAGATTTAGATGGAACATTATCAGTTGTTATGATATTGTTCCATTTAAATTTAAATTCCCCCTTAACAAAAGGAGTTTAATTAAATGGACAAAATGGACAAAATGAACAAAATGGACAGATTGGTTAAAGTGGCAAAGTTATACTATCAATTAAATTATAGTCAACAAAAAATAGCAACGGAGTTAGGCGTTTCTCGATCCCTTGTAGCCAGGCTATTAAAAGAGGCTAAAGAAAAAAAAGTGGTAGAAATAAAAATAAATGATTTTCGCCAACAAAAGGAAAATCACGCAAAATATATTAAAGAGCATTTTGGTTTAAAAAAACTTATGGTTGTAAATGTTCCTAAAAACGATAATACAGTAATTAAAAGATACTTAGGTGAAAAATGTGCTAATTATATAGACGGCCTTGTTAGGGAAGGGGATGTTTTAGGTACAACTTGGGGTACAACCATATACGAAATAGCAAAAAGAATACCCAAAAAGCAAATTCAAGATATAAAGATAGTTCAATTGAATGGAGGAATACCTCATATAGATAGTAATACTTTTGCTTCTGATATATTTAATAGTTTTGGAAGGGCCTATAATACTTCTCCTTACTTTCTTCCACTACCTGCAATTTTTGAGCGTTCAGAAATAAGAGATATGGTGATGTCTGATCGTCATATTTCTTATGTTATTAACTTGGCTATTAAAACAAATATAGCTTTATTTACAGTAGGAGATATACGAAAGAATTCTACATTATTAAAGGCTGGCTATTTAAATGAATATGATATGGAAGTTTTAAAAGAGAATAAAGCAGTAGGTGACATTTGTTCTCGCTTCATAGATATTGACGGAGAAATTTGTAGTGAGGAACTGGATGTTAGAACAATAGGCATTAATTTGCATCATTTAAGAGAAAAAGAGACATCAATATTAGTCGCTGGAGGGGAAAAAAAGACCCAGAGTATAATAGGAGCTTTAAATGGTGGGTATGCAAATGTTTTTATAACGGACCAATTCACATTAGAATCAGTGTTTCAAAGTATTTACAATATATAAACCTTTCCTTGATATAAATATCCTATTATCCAAAAAATAAGATAGTAGGTTTGTTTGTCATGTCCTGATCATGAACTATGCATGAAAACTAAAAGTGGAAGAAACATTCAACGCTGGAGCTTGAGGATATTCTCGAAGAATTTAAAAAAGAGACCAAAGCAAATAATGAATTCTATAAAAAACGGCCGTAAATTGTGGAGGCTCCTTTTGGGACAAATAAGTGATCCTTCGGTTATACTAATTTTTTGCGGCGAGGGTTGGATTCTGTAAAGGCAGAGGCAGCTCTAAAAGTGCTGCCTATAATTTCAAAAGATTATTATGCTTGTTTTTATATTTAAGATTAATCGTCAAGCCAATTATAATAAAAACTAGTACCTCATTTTCCGTCTTTTTCAAGTAATGCTTCAAGCTGTAAATAATTTTGCTTTTGATCTTGGATGGCTTCACTCCCCTCTTTAGAGGATAACTTTTACTGATAAGTAACCAATCATGTTCTTTTCTACTTCATTATGAATTTCACGTAATAAGTTTAATTGTTTTTCGTTGGCGCTGGCTGATGCTAGAAAATTTCTCCTTGTCCATTATTTTCATAAAACCCATCGTATGTTACCTTTTGCTTAAACGATTACGCTTTCCTTCTATTTATTTAACGATTAGATATGATACAATGCTCATACAATAGGTGATTAACCGAAAAAGAACAAATGCTTTTTAGTTAAGTAGGTGACCGAATGGGTGTATTAGAAAAAGCGCCAGCAAAAATAAATTTATCACTAGACGTCTTGGGAAAGCGGGACGACGGCTATCATGAAGTAGAAATGATTATGACAACAATTGATTTATACGACCGTATTGAATTGGAGTCACTTGCGAATGATACGATTCATGTGTCTTTAGCGAGCAGATATGTACCTAGCGATGAGCGTAATTTGGCATATAAGGCAGCACAAGTGCTAAAGGATCACTGTAACATAAATAACGGGGTACATATACGTATGGACAAGAATATTCCTGTTTCAGCAGGTCTCGGTGGCGGAAGCAGTGATGCTGCTGCAGTATTAAGAGGGTTGAATCGTTTGTGGAAGCTAGAATTACCACTAGAGGAGCTTGCTCATATTGGTTCGGCTATCGGTTCGGATGTTCCGTTTTGTGTATATAATAATACTGCATTAGTAAAAGGTCGTGGCGAAAAGGTTTTTCCGTTACCTAAGCCGCCTCCTTGCTGGGTAATTTTAGCTAAGCCAGATATCGGAGTTTCTACTAGTAAAATCTTTCAGCTGCTTAATACGGAAGATGTTGTCCATTTGCGAACAGAAGAAATAGTGAATGCGTTAATAGCCAAGGACTTTCAAAAACTATGCACCTATTCTGCAAATGTCTTAGAAAAGGTCACACTGGAACGATATCCTGAAGTATTGGAATTAAAGAAGAAGATGACAGGGGCAGGCGCACTAGGGGTGCTAATGAGCGGTAGTGGTCCTACAATCTATGGTCTTGTGCAACAAGAGAAAAAGGGAATAAGTATATACAATGGATTACGTGGCTTTTGTGATGAAGTGTACCTCGTTCGGATGTTAGGCTAACTTGAGCACGTTCAATGGCGAAAATAACGCAGCTTTTTCGAATCAAAATATAGACGCTAGAAAAGTAGTTAATGTTGAAGACCTTTTAATTAAGGGTCTTTTTTCATGTTCCAGAAAGATCTGCTCTACAATTCAAACGTTTAATTCCACGCCTGCAATAAAGTGTGTATAATCGTTGTGAGATAACATATTAGGAACTTTTTATTGTACTTTACTTTATTTTATTAAGCTGTTCTTCCTAACCTTCACGTTTATTCCCCCCGATATTAGCTAATGGATATACAAGCCTCTAGTTCATCAATACGTAAGTGAGCGGAGTATATGTCAATGGTGCTAAGCGCAGCACATTAAAGAATTAGAATAACCGATGCAAAAAGCGTTTTTCAAGATTGTAAATATCCGCCCACAAAAACGTAACGTTACCATGCCAAAAGGTATGAGTAAAATGTTTGTTGGGGAACAGATGCACGAATCTAACTAGATAATATGTGATCAACTTTACTTCGAACGATATACACATGAATAACACCGTTGATTTTCACTGCCCACGGAAAGCGTAGTGTATATCTACTGCGGTCGGTAGGAATCAATACTAAAATTGACGAATACAAAGAGAGGTTTTTTAACTTCTTAAAATAACACCCACAAATACGTGACGCAATCTGCTAAAAGGTAGCTATTGCGTAAAACCGTATGAAAATGGTATATTAAGAAGTAAATATTCGGTTTTGGGGTGTAATAATGAAAAGAAGCAACCGGTTAATCGCCTTAACGAACCATTTTCTTGATAATCCAAGAGAACATATTCAATTGCCGTATTTTTCCAATAAATTTAGTGCTTCCAAATCTTCCATAAGCGAAGACTTAGACATAGTCGATGAAATGTTTCAGCATGAAGGAATCGGACACTTGGAAAGAGTATATGGTGCGTCTGGAGGCGTAAAATATATACCAAACTACTCAGAGAAAAATGCACAAGCTTTTATAGATGCATTATGCAACATGTTAGAGGATCCACTCCGTATTTTACCAGGAGGTTATCTCTATATGAGCGATATTTTAGGAGATCCCCATATGGTAAAGCAAATAGGTCGGATTTTTGCCTCTAAATTTTCAGATTTAAATATTGATATAGTAGTGACGGTAGCTACTAAAGGTATCCCACTCGCATATGCAGTAGCTACGCACTTAAATGTGCCCGTTGTTATCGTAAGAAGAGATCCGAAAGTTACAGAAGGGTCTTCTGTAAGCATTAATTATGTTTCGGGTTCTTCAAAAAAAATCCAGACGATGGTGTTGCCAAAACGAAGTCTCCCAGATGGTTCCAATGTTTGTATAATTGACGACTTTATGAAAGCAGGTGGGACAATAACAGGGATGCGCAGTTTATTGGCAGAGTTTCAAGCAAATGTCCAGGCAGTTGGGGTGCTAGCTGAAGCGGACGACGAAGAAGATGAACGAGTTGTAGATGAATATGTTTCCTTACTTAAAATAACGGATGTGGATATTAAGAAAAACTGTATTCATGTACAACCGGGAAATATTTGGGGACCAAGAAAAGGTTAAAAGCGTTCGTAATCTAGCAATAAACAGCTCTATTTTCTAGATATTTCACAGTTTATTGTAAAAATTAAGTATATTTTAAAACTTTTTTATTAAATAAGCAGGACTTTTTTCCTTTTTGTTGAACTATTGTAACTAAGTTCAAATTGGAAAAAGGTGGTGAAACATCATGGAAGTAACTGACGTTAGATTGCGCCGCGTCAATACAGAAGGTAGAATGCGAGCGATTGCATCGATTACTTTTGACCAGGAATTTGTCGTACATGATATTCGTGTAATTGACGGTAACAATGGATTGTTTGTTGCTATGCCTTCAAAACGAACTCCTGATGGCGAATTTCGAGACATAGCACATCCGATAAACTCGACTACACGCGCAAAGATTCAGGAAGCAGTTTTAGAAGAGTATCAGCGAGTTGGTGAAGCAGAGACAGAATCAGAAGTGAATTTTGAAGGAGCAGGAGCTTCTTAAAACTAAATATAAAGATTGCCGGGCTATATGATAGCGAGCCCTTAAAAGTAAAAATGGTTCTAATCATCATACACTGATGATCGGGCCATTTTTTGTTTTTTAAAGGAGTAGAGAATATGCTTACACTGGTAATTAGCTCTAAAGAAAACAATTTTGAATGACGCTTTTAAAAAATACGAACTTTTTATTTTTTTTACAAATGTTTCGCCGAGCCCATGTTTCGAAAATTGTGTGAAGCTAACGAATGGATACGGCATAGGTGCACATTATATTTGTTGAAATGCTGATTCGTTTAAGCTATTATTTTATAATGGGGATAAAAGAATGGAGGGAACTTCATGACTAAGCGTTATGCAATCATTTTGGCTGCAGGCCAAGGGACTCGAATGAAGTCGAAGCTTTATAAAGTGCTTCATCCAATTCTTGGACGTCCAATGATTCAGCACGTCATTGGAAATTTACGACCGTTACAGTTAGATAAACAAATTACAATTGTTGGATTTGGTGCAGATAAAGTTATGGAGGAAGTCGGAAATAAAAGCGACTTTGTTGTTCAAGAAGAACAACTAGGCACTGCGCACGCTGTTCAGCAAGCGGAGCGCCTACTAAAGGATAAAAAGGGTACGACGATCGTTGTTTGTGGTGATACACCTTTAATTACGACAGAAACGTATGAAGAACTGTTTGCTTATCATGAAGCAAACAATGCAAAAGCGACTATTTTGACTACAGAAGTGGAAAATCCTGCTGGCTACGGAAGGATTATTCGCAATGAGAATGGAAAAGTAGAGCGTATTGTAGAACATAAAGACGCAGATAAGAATGAGCTTCTCGTAAAGGAAGTAAATACAGGTACATATTGTTTTGATAACAAGGCATTATTTGCTGCTTTGCAAGAAGTGTCGAATGACAATGCACAGGGTGAATATTACTTGCCAGACGTTATTGAAATTCTACAAAAGTCTGCCGAAAGAGTAGAAGCATTTATGACGACAGATGCAGAAGAAACAATGGGTATAAACGATCGTGTTGCTCTGGCTCAAGCAGAAGCAGCAATGAAACAGCGCATTAATGAGCTGCATATGCAAAATGGTGTTACAATTATGGATCCTGCCAATACGTATATTGGTGCTGAAGTAACCATTGAACCAGACGTCGTTATTTTCCCTGGTTCCGTAATTACAGGGAAGACTGTGATCAAAAGCGATTCTGTAATCGGTCCGCATACGGAAATAACGAACTGTACAATTGGGGAAGGCACCGTTATAAAACAAAGTGTAGTAACGGACAGTGAAATAGGGAATCGAGTTAATATCGGGCCCTTTGCTCATATTCGACCAGCTTCTACAATTGGCAATAACGTCAAGATTGGGAACTTCGTGGAAGTGAAAAAAGCTGTGTTTGGGGATGATAGTAAAGCATCCCACTTAAGTTACATTGGAGATGCAAATGTAGGGAGAAATGTGAACATCGGTTGCGGTACGATTACTGTAAATTATGATGGAAAAAACAAACATTTGACAACCATTGAGGACGATTCATTTATCGGCTGTAATTCAAATCTAGTTGCCCCGGTAACAATCGGGAAAGGCACGTATGTAGCTGCTGGGTCTACAATTACGATGGATGTTCCTGAAGATTCATTAGCAATTGCACGAGCAAGGCAAGAAAATAAAGACGGTTACGCAGCAAAAATTAGAAATCGAAAATAATATTTAATGGAGGGCTTCATTTATGTCATCTGGCTACAAGGATGGAGAGTTAAAGGTTTTTACACTGAATTCCAATCGTGTATTGGCTGAGGAAATTGCAAGCCATATGGGGATTTCACTTGGGAAATGTGCAGTAACAAAATTCAGTGATGGCGAAATTCAAATTAATATTGAAGAAAGTGTTCGAGGTTGCGATGTCTATGTCGTCCAGTCAACATCGGATCCGATTAATGATCACTTAATGGAGCTTCTAATTATGATTGACGCTTTAAAGCGTGCATCGGCTACTTCAATTAATATTGTTATGCCTTATTATGGTTATGCACGACAAGATCGAAAGGCGCGCTCCAGAGAGCCAATAACTGCTAAGCTGGTGGCGAATCTATTAGAAACAGCCGGTGCGGATCGCGTAATTACATTAGATTTGCATGCTCCACAAATCCAAGGCTTTTTCGACAAGCCGATTGATCATTTACAAGGAGTGCCGATTCTGTCTGATTATTTTGAAGGAAAAGACTTACAAGACATTGTCATTGTTTCACCAGATCATGGTGGCGTTACACGAGCACGGAGAATGGCAGACCGCTTAAAAGCTCCTATCGGTATTATTGATAAACGAAGACCTCGTCCAAATGTAGCAGAAGTGATGAACATCATCGGAAATATTGAAGGAAGAACGGCCATTATTATTGACGATATAATTGATACAGCTGGTACGATTACACTTGCGGCCAATGCTTTAATTGACCACGGCGCGACCGGAGTTTATGCTTGCTGTACACATCCAGTCTTGTCAGGTCCGGCAATTGAGCGAATTCAAAATTCAAAAATTAAAGAACTTGTTGTGACGAACTCAATCCGACTTCCAGAAGAAAAACATATAGATAAAATTACGCAGTTGTCTGTAGCACCTCTTATTGGAGAGGCAATTGTTCGTGTGCATGAGTATCAATCGGTAAGTATATTATTTGATTAAATACGCAATATCTTATAGTTATGGAGAAAGTTGCGTTATACTAAAATTAGATAGATGATTTATAAAAAATGGAGGGCAACAAAAATGGCAATTTTATTAAAAGCAGCAAAACGTGAAGATCTTTCAGGTTCTGCAACAAAAAAGATTAGAAAATCAGGTCATGTTCCAGCAGTAGTATATGGTAAAGGGAAAGAAAACAGAACCGTTTCGGTTGATAGTGTTGAACTATTAAAAACGGTTCGTGATGAAGGTCGAAATGCGATTATCACTTTAGATATCGAAGACAGTGCATCTGCAGATGTTATGCTTCATGAATATCAAATGGACCCTGTAAAAGGGGAGCTCGTACACGTTGACTTTTATGTTGTTGATATGTCCGAAGAGATGGATGTAGAAGTGACACTTCGCCTTGAGGGAGACGCAGAAGGGACGAAAGAAGGCGGAATTCTTCAGCAGCCGCTTTTCGAATTGCAAGTACGTGCAAAGCCAGCAGATATTCCGGAAGAGATTTCTGTCGATGTATCAGCGTTACAAATTGGCGACAGTCTTACTGTTATGGACTTACCTACGTCTGATAAATATTCAATTATAGATGAGGACGAAACGACAATAGCTGTTGTTTTACCTCCTGAAGAAGAAAAAGAAGAGACAGAAGCTGCAGATCCAAGTGCAGAACCAGAGCTCGTTGGTGCTGATGAGGATGAAAAAGAAGCATAACATATATGCTTCGAATAAAAAGTAGTTTAAAAGCTGAATGCTTAAAAAAGAGGTATTCGGTTTCGCTTGTGGAAAACCAGAGATGGTCTCCGACACGAACGCATGGAAGGCGCTAGACACTAGCGGGAAGAAAGAGCTCGGTGAGGCTCCACAGTTCACGAGTACAAGAAGGCTCACCACTTTCCCCGTGGAAAGCGAATGTATTTCATGAGAGATAATGACTAGGGAAATTCTCCTTAGCCATCATTTTACGAATATCCTAAAAAAATAACCCTCCTTTAAGAAACACAGCTGTTTCATTTCTTATTAGGAGGGATTATTGTATGCTTAAAAAATTGTCTTTCTACTATTTCATAGCGATGGTTCATATTATTGGATAAAGGGAGAAAAAAATGAAATGTATCGTTGGTTTAGGAAATCCCGGTAAAAAGTATGAAAAAACACGTCATAATATCGGATTTATTACAATAGATGAAATACTCCGACGGCAACAATGGGGGCCTTTAAAAAAAGATAAGTTCGATTCCATGCACACGATCGTACATCATAAAGGAGAAAAGATTTTATTCGTACAACCCCAAACATACATGAACCTGTCGGGAAAAGCTGTTCGCTCAATTATCGATTTTTATGGAGTGAACAGTGAAGATGTAGTAGTCATATATGATGATCTTGATCTCCCCGTCGGAAAAATCCGTTTACGTCAAAAAGGTGGTCACGGAGGTCATAATGGAATTCGCTCAATTATCGACCATCTCGGTACGAAGGAATTTAAACGGCTACGGATAGGAATTGGCAGACCTGCAGAAGCCGTTCCAATTGTTGACTATGTCTTAAACCCTTTCGCAAAAAAAGAACTTGAAGCGGTTTGTAAGAGTGTTACACAAGCTGCACAAGCGTGTGAAGCTTGGATTGAACAACCATTTAACGATGTAATGAATCAGTATAATACAAAAGATTAGAAACATGTTTCAGCAGACCCCGTATAAGAACCCTTTTTTCGGATAAACTTTTAGTATGGCACGTTTATTTGAGGAGGGTTTAGATGTCTATTATTTATACGTGTAGACATTGTGGACATGAGATCGGAAAACTCGATCGAAAAGTAGTGGACACATCAATGCTTGGATGGGATAATTTATCGAATCAGGATAAGAAGGAAATGATTACGTATAAAACGAATGGCGATGTTCATATAAAAACAATCTGTGAAAACTGTGAAACGTCACTCGGGCAGCTTCCACAATACCACGAACTTGATTTTTTTATACAGTGAATACGTTGTACAGGAGCAACGTTGCAAGCAATTCAATCTACTCCTGCAATAAAATAAGCAAGCTAAGCTTTGGTTAATGTACCAAAGCATTTTTGCGCTTATCTTCTAGCGGACATAATCTTGTATATTACATGCGTACAATTTAGCGAGTGACGAAGAACGATCTTTGTTGAGGGAAGTAAAATCGTCTCGCTTTCACATATATATGGGGGTTAAATGATGGATGGAATAAACGAATATTTAAGATCAAAAGAAGATGTGCAATCAATTATAAATGGAGTATCACACGGAATGAAGGAGCAGCTCGTTGCCGGGCTGTCTGGTTCAGCAAGAGGGTTGCTTATCTCCATTATGAGTGAAGCGATAAATAAACGGACATTAGTTGTGACCCACCAACTAATCCAAGCCCAGCAATTGTATGATGATTTATCCGATTTTATCGGCAATGAACGCGTCTTTTTGTACCCTGTAAATGAACTAATTGCTTCTGAAATGGCCTTTGCTAGTCCAGAGCTGAAAAGTCAGCGCATTGAAGCTCTTACAAATTGGCTAAAACTAGACTCAGGCATTTTAATTGCTCCTGTAGCGGCCTTAAAACGTATACTTCCACCGCTTTCCTACTGGGAAAAATACCAGCTGCCATTTAAAGTTGGAGACTCCATTCAAATGGATATGTATTTACAAGCTTTCGTAGATATGGGGTATGAACGAGTTGAAATGGTGACTGCCCCAGGTGAATTTAGTATACGAGGCGGTATTATTGATGTATATCCTGTAACAGAAAAATATCCATTACGTATCGAGCTCTTTGATGATGAGGTCGATTCGATTCGTTACTTTGATGCAGATACACAGCGTTCAAAGGACAAAAGAGCAACAATTGTTGTTGGACCGGCAACGGAGCTGCTTTTGACAAAGGAAGATATGATGTCTGGTGCAGAACGGCTAGAAGCAGCATTGATACACTCGCTGAAAAAAATGAAAGCTTCTGAAGCGAAGGAAAAGCTAATGGAAGTAATGGAATACGATATTAGTCGATTAAAAGAGCTTGAACAATTTCAAGAATTATATAAATACGTTGATTATCTATATGAATCACCTGCTAGTTTATTAGATTATGTGCCTAATAACGGTTTTATTATATTAGACGAAATGAGCCGTATTCAAGAAGCCGCAGCAAATCTAGATACGGAGGAAGCGGAATGGTATAGTAGCTTACTCATATCGAACGAGATGGTGAAAGATAGCCGTTTCTCTTATGATTGGGCAACTATTTGGGATAAAATAACCGATTATTCCCGAATTTATATGTCGGTCTTTTTACGACATATTCCGAACACCCAACCACAAAATATTGTTAACCTATCATCAAGACCGATGCAAGAGTTTCACGGACAGATGAACCTTCTTAAAAATGAATTAGATCGCTGGGAAAAAAGCGACTACTCGGTTATCGTATTCGCACCAAACGAACAACGCGCAAAAAAGATTCATTCCATTTTTACAGATTATCAAATCGAAGCAACGATAGCCGGTCGACTAAGCTTGCCGATAAATACACCTACAATAACAATTGGGAACATTAGTAGTGGAATAGAACTTCCTATGCATAAACTTGTACTCATAACAGAAAACGAGCTTTTTAAGAAGAAAACGAAGCGTGTACGTAAAAAGCAGAATATTTCAAATGCAGAGCGGATTAAGAATTATCAAGAGCTAAAAATCGGGGATTATGTCGTTCATGCAAATCATGGTATTGGTAAATATGTTGGAATTGAAACGTTAAAAGTAAATAAGCTGCATAAAGATTATTTAGTAATTAAATACTCCGGCGATGATACATTGTATGTTCCAATTGACCAAATAGATCTTGTTCAGAAGTTTGTCGGATCGGAAGGAAAAGAACCACGGCTTTATAAGTTAGGCGGGTCGGAATGGGCAAAGGTAAAAAGAAAGGTTCAATCATCGGTTGAGGACATTGCAGATGACTTAATTAAGCTTTATGCAGAAAGGCAAGCGCAAAAAGGACATGCGTTTCAAAAGGATACCGAGCTGCAAGATGAGTTTGAGCATGCGTTCTCTTATCAGGAAACAGAAGATCAATTGCGATGTATAGAGGAAATAAAGCAAGATATGGAAAGAGAACGTCCAATGGATCGATTGCTCTGTGGCGATGTCGGATACGGGAAAACAGAGGTAGCAATCCGAGCGGCTTTCAAAGCAGTCGCTGAAGGGAAGCAGGTTGCTATCCTAGTTCCAACAACAATTCTAGCCCAACAGCACTTTCAAACAATTGAAGAACGTTTCCAGGACCATGCGGTAAGCATCGGGCTATTAAGCAGATTTCGTACAAAAACGCAGCAAAAAGCAACTATTGAAGGGCTTGCAAAAGGTCAAGTAGATATCGTTATAGGAACGCATCGTCTTTTATCAAACGATGTAAAATATCGAGATTTAGGTCTGTTAATCGTAGATGAGGAGCAACGATTCGGTGTTAAACATAAAGAAAAAATTAAGCAATTGAAAACAAATGTGGATGTACTAACCTTAACAGCGACACCGATACCACGGACGCTGCATATGTCTATGCTCGGTGTTCGCGATTTATCCGTAATTGAAACGCCACCCGAAAATCGCTTTCCAATTCAAACATATGTTGTTGAGCACAATCCAATCGTTATTCGCGAGGCGATTGAAAGGGAGATGGCTCGTGGCGGGCAAGTGTTTTTATTATTTAATCGTGTAGAAAACATTGAAAAAGTAGCACGAGATGTAAGTATGCTCGTAGATGATGTTCGTATTGCCGTTGCCCATGGTCGTATGAATGAGACAGAGCTAGAAAATGTTATGTTCGGCTTCCTAGAAGGCGAGTATGATGTATTAGTGAGTACGACAATTATTGAAACAGGTGTAGACATCCCTAATGTGAACACACTTATTGTATATGATGCAGATCGTATGGGGTTAAGCCAGCTCTATCAGCTTAGAGGTAGAGTAGGACGATCAAATCGTGTCGCTTATGCGTATTTTACGTACCAAAAGGATAAAGTATTAACAGAAGTAGCAGAGAAACGATTACAAGCGATAAAAGAGTTTACCGAATTAGGTTCAGGGTTTAAGATTGCCATGCGTGATCTATCGATACGCGGAGCCGGAAACTTACTAGGTGCGCAGCAGCACGGATTTATCGATTCTGTCGGATTTGATATGTATTCACAAATGTTGAAAGAAGCGATCGATGCCCGAAAAGAAGGAAAAGATATTACGGCTACAACACCATTTGAACCAGAGCTCCACTTATCTATTGATGCCTATATTCCTGGCACATACATAAGTGATGAGAAACAAAAAATAGATATGTATAAGCAATTCCAAGCGTTGGAGTCACAGGAAGATGTCGAAGCTTTACGGGAAGAACTAATTGACCGCTTTGGCGACTATCCAGAACAGGTTGAAAATTTATTTGCTGTATCACGATTAAAGAAGCTTGCAAAGAATGAAAAGGTTGAATCGATTACAGAGCAAGCGAGACGAATGGAATTGCTCATAGAAGAAAAAAGAAGCCAAAAAATTGATGGTGCAAAGCTATTTGAACTAGCTAATAATTATCGAAACAGCATTACCTTAGGCACATCTGGCAATAAATTAAAAGTAATTTATAAATGGCGAAAAGAAGATGATGCGAAACGCTACAACGTAATTGCCGAGTTCATTGAAAAGCTGGCCACTGTAAACGAAGCCGAGTAAAAATAACGGACAAGTGAATAGATCTGTTGAGATAGAATCATACTAAAACCAGCACTGGTGATTTTTACAAATCTAGAGAAAGCTCACACCATTTTCTAGGACGTGCTGACGTAAAAAACACACCATAAGAAAATCATCATACGAAAGTGAGGTTTTAACGAAGATGAAAGCAACAGGAATTGTCCGTCGAATTGATGATTTAGGCAGAGTAGTTGTTCCAAAAGAAATTAGACGAACATTACGCATTCGTGAAGGGGATCCTTTAGAAATCTTTGTAGCAAGGGAAGGAGAAGTAATTTTAAAAAAATACTCTCCTATTAATGAACTTGGAAACTTTGCACAAGAATATGCAGAAGCAATTTTCGATTCCTTTCAGTATCCTGTTTTTATTTGTGATCGTGATGAAATTATAGCTATCGCAGGGGAATCAAAAAAAGATTATTTAAACAAAAGTATTGGTACAGAGCTTGAACATACAATAGAGGATCGGACATTAAAGCTTGAACAAGAGAAGCGGACCGTAGAAATTATTAGCGGAAAAGAAGAAGATTTGGATGCGTATTGCATAAGCCCAATTATTGCGAACGGGGATCCTATTGGGTGTGTCATGATGGTATCAAAAAATGGAGATAAATTAAACGATGCGGAGCAAAAAGTTATTGAAACGGCCTCCAGTTTCCTCGCCAAGCAAATGGAATAAAAACGAGAATTGCTCGGGCAAAACACAAGCGTTGTTTTGCCCGATTTTTCATTTACTGAACCAGTTTCGCTTTTGACGGGCAAGAGTATGAGTAACATGTTTGTGGGGGAACAGATGCACGAATCTAACTAGATAATATGTGATCAATTTTACTTCGAACGATATACACATGAATAACACCGTTGATTTTCACTACAGGTGGATGCTTTCCGCGGGCACGGCTTCAGCCTCCACGGAAAGCGTAGTGTATATCTACTGCGGTCGGTAGGAATCAATACTAAAATTAACGAATACAAAGAGAGGTTTTTTAACTTCTTAAAATAACACCCACAAATACGTGACTCAATCCGGGCAAGAATGCGTTTTTTCAAGGAAATAGCCATATGTTATACTACATGTATTACCTCTTTAAGAAAGGCATTATGATGAACGGGAAATTTATAAAGGGCGCTTTTTTGTTAACTGCTGCCGGCCTTATTAGTAAAATATTAAGTGCTGGTTACCGAATCCCATTGCAAAATTTAACTGGGGATATCGGTTTTTATATTTATCAACAAGTTTATCCTATTTTAGGTATTATACTAATCTTATCTTTATATGGATTTCCATCCGCAATTTCAAGAATTATCGTTGATTTAAAAGATCGCAAAACAGCTTTAACGTGGAACTCACTTTACCTTCCAATTCTACTGCTTACCTTTTGTTTGAACGGTATTTTCTTTATCGCTTTGTATTTTGCTGCACCGTATTTAGCATGGGTCATAGGAGATTTTAACTTAATTACCGTCTATCAAACAGCAGCTGTAGCATTCTTATTTGTGCCTGTATTAGCTTTGTTCCGTGGTGTATTTCAAGGATCCGGGGAAATGAAGTACACGGCATATTCACAAGTAGGGGAGCAAACAGTACGGGTAATCCTAATTATAACGGTTGCATATTTCGTCGCGTATAAAGGGTTAGATGTTTATAAAATAGGTACAGGAGCAACGTTTGCTTCTATTTTAGGAGCAAGTGCAGCTACCTGTATCGTTGCAATTCCTTTTATAAAGAAAAGGCATATCGTTAAAACAACAAATCCTATTCCATGGCGGTACTATGCACAAACGCTTGTTGCATTTGGAGTTGTAGCTTCAATGAATCATATGGTATTGTTATTGCTACAACTTGTAGACGTTCTCACACTTGTCCCACAATTAATAAAACATGGATTGACCTCGATGGAAGCAATGGCTGCAAAAGGTATTTTAGATCGAGGACAACCGTTAATACAGCTTGGAACGGTGTTGGGGTCTTCATTTGCATTGGCAAGTATTCCGGTAATTACACGAAAGAAATTAACAGAAAATCGCCGCGATGTGTATGACCATATTGAAACGGCATTAAAGTACAGCTTTTACTTAGCTGCTGGAGCAGCAGTTGGACTAATTGTTCTTTTTCCGGAAACAAATGCACTTTTGTATGAAAACGAAAAAGGAACGTCTAGCTTGCAAGTTCTTGTTGGCACGATCCTTTTCAGCTCAATGTGTGTGACGATTTTAGCGATACTTCAAGGGCTAGGCTATATGAAGCGAACAGCCGCATTTATTCTAATTGTAGTATTTGTTAAAGGTTTTCTTAATTACACGTTCGTGCCTTTGTACGGAATATATGGAAGTGCTCTAGCAACTACATTAAGTATGACGGTCTTATTTTTATTTGTTTATATCGAGCTAAAAAGAAAGCTAGCTAAGCTGACGGTTTTTCGCAATATTACTTGGACTGTTTTTTTACGAGCCATTCTTAGTATGATTATTTATTTATATGTTGGTAAATGTATTGCTTTTTCTTTTTTAGAGATGACACGTTTCGCTCTGCTTATTTATGTGTTATTTATGGTTCTTTCTGGTGGGGGCCTTTATCTTTTATTATTATTAAGAGGAAAGGCTTTTACAGAAAAAGAGCTATCCGTTTTGCCTTTTGCCTCTGTATTTATACGTATACATAAAGGAAGGGATTAAAGATGACAGCTTATATTAAAATTGTCGGACTCGGTGCAGGGGAAATTGATCAACTGCCCTTAGGCATTTACAAGCTTTTAACGGGGGAACAAGACAAAATATTTGTCCGAACATGCCTACACCCTGTAGTAAGTACGTTACAGCAAGAAGGCATCTCGTTTGAGTCGTTTGATTCGTATTACGAAGCAGAAACGGACTTTGCGAACGTTTATGAAAAAATAGTAGAAACGCTAGTAAAAGAGGCGAAAAGCCGTCCTATTATTTATGCCGTTCCCGGACATCCAATGCTTGCCGAACAAACCGTTCAACTATTGTTAGACGAGCCCGACGTAGAGGTCGATGTAGTTGGAGGGCATAGTTATTTAGATGCTTTATTTACCGCGTTAAAAATCGATCCGATCGACGGATTTCAATTTATAGATGGCGCGTCCTTTCACCGAAGTGAGTTGAATTATAAACAGCATACTGTATTTTGCCAAGTGTATGATCGCATGATTGCCTCCGAAGTGAAATTAGTATTATTGGAGGACCTGCCTGCAGATTACGAAGTAACTATCGTCGAAGCAGCTGGGACAAATGAGGAGAAGCTAATTCCAATCCCTTTAAAGGAGCTGGATCATCATGTACAAATGAGTAATTTAACAAGCTTATATGTGCCCCCTGTCCCTGATGAGCTACTCACACATACATTCCATCACTTGCGCAATACAATAGCAACCTTGCGTGGTCCAGAGGGCTGTTCATGGGATAAACAACAAACTCACGAGTCGTTGCGTACATATGTTATAGAAGAAGTGTATGAGTTAATTGATGCTATAAACAACGAAGATGACGAAGGTATTGTTGAAGAATTAGGCGATGTGTTGCTGCAAGTTATGCTACATAGTCAAATTGGGGAGGACGACGGATACTTTACCGTTGACGATGTTATAAAAGGGATAACGGAAAAAATGATTCACCGTCATCCTCATGTTTTTAAAAAGGACCATTTGCAAAATGGAGTGGATTTACATGCAAGCTGGGAAGCGTTAAAGCAAGAAGAAAAGGGGAAGAAGCGGGCCTCTCTCTTGGATTCCGTTCCGAATAGCTTGCCACCATTAGCTAAAGCAGCTAAATTACAAAAACAAGCGGCAAAAGCAGGCTTCGATTGGCCGGATACAGCAGAAGTATGGGCTAAGTTGGATGAAGAAATCGAAGAAGTAAAAAAGGCAATCGATGAAGATGATCCACTTGAAATTGAAAAGGAAATCGGTGATGTCTTATTTGTTATTGCAAATTTAGCGCGTCACTACAAAGTCAATCCAGCTTCTGCGTTATCGAGATCAAATCAAAAGTTTCTATCTCGTTTTGCATATGTTGAAAAAAAAGTGCAAGAATCAGGTAGAGATATGACAGAATCTACCCTAGAAGAGATGGATACGTATTGGGATGAAGCAAAAGGAAAGGAGTAACAATATATGCGCTTAGATAAATTTTTAAAAAATGCCCGATTAATTAAACGCCGCCCATTGGCAAAGCAAATTGCTGATCAGGGGCGCATCAAACTGAATGGAAATGTAGCAAAGGCCGCAACTACCGTAAGTCCGAACGATGAACTGGAGATTCAATACGGACAGCGCATTGTAACAGTTAAGGTGCTAGAAATAAAGGAGCATGTTACAAAAGAAGCGGCAACAGACCTATATCAAATCGTAAAAGAGGAAAAAATTAATCAAGCTTGAAGTTCTATACTTGTCCCTTCCTTCATAGATTATGGATAAGAAGGAAGGTGATCGTTGTGAACTATTATCATAGAGAAGAAATAACACGGACGCAACAGGAACACCACGTAAAGATTAATAACCGTAAGGAAATGGAAATTAATGGTGTGAAGGAAATTGACAGCTTTGATAATGAGGAATTTCTTCTGGAGACAGTAATGGGCTATTTAATTGTGAGAGGACAAAACTTACAATTAAAAAATCTTGATGTGGACGAGGGGATCGTATCGATAAAAGGAAAAGTGTATGATCTCTCATATGTTGACGAACACCATCAGGAGAAAGCTAAAGGCTTCTTTAGCAAGCTATTTAGATGACGCTCGATGTTCAATTTCTAACGATGCTTGCTATGACAATTGGTGGCATTTATTTAGGGTTCGCCCTTGATACGTTCCGCAGGCTTACAGCAGCGTTAGCAAAGAAAACGGTATTCTATTATGTATTAGAGGTTAGTTTTTGGTTTCTGCAAACCGTGCTCTTATTTTATTTATTATTTCAAGTAAATGGTGGAGAACTTCGATTTTATGTTTTTTTAGCTTGTCTTTTTGGGTATTCTATTTATCAAGTAATGTTTTCTGCAATTTTCAAAAAAGCACTGGAACACATTCTTTTAATTGTAGAGACGCTCTTCCGTTGGATAAAGGCTCTTGTAAATCGCTTGCTAATTCAGCCTATTCGATGGCTCGTAAGGATACTTTTTATTGTAATGCTCGCACTTGTTCAAGGCTTTATTACCATTTTGCTTTGGCTATTAAAGTTGATCTATGTTCCGTTAACGTGGGTACTAAGCGCTATTTATCGGATTCTGCCGAAAAGCATCAAAAAGATTATTTACCAATTTGTACAAATTTATAGTACAATATTAAGTAAATGCAAAGCTTTCGTAGATGCGATTTATTTCAAAAGGAGGTAGTAGCCAGTGCCCCGACCTAAAACGATTGCGAAAATAAAGTCAAACTATATGCAGCAATATGATGTTTATATGGAAAGACAAAAAAAGAAAAAGCAGCGACTTATTCGTAGATTAGCGTTGTTTTTCATCGTTGCCGTACTAGCTATAAGTATGTTGGCTACATACCATGTGAAGCAACGTATCCTTCATGCTGAAAAGAAAGAGCAATATGAACAGTTAGAAGAAGAGCTCGCTGCCTTGAAAAAAGAGGAGAAGAATTTGCAGGAAGAGATTGATCTATTAAATGATGAAGAATATGTATTAGAAATTGCTCGGACAAACTATTTCTTTTCTAAAAAAGGCGAACTTATTTTTAAAATCACAAATGAGGACGGCTCTTATTGACACACTTTCATCTATTTAGCTATACTATAAATAGAACGATTAAAATATCCAAGGAGGAGCATTTTTTTTATGTCAATTGAAGTAGGCAGCAAATTGCAAGGAAAGGTAACAGGTATCACTAACTTTGGAGCATTTGTAGAGCTCGATAAAGGAACAACGGGCCTCGTCCACATTAGTGAGGTTGCCGACAATTACGTGAAGGACATTAATGAGCACTTAAGTGTTGGCGAGGAAATTAAAGTTAAAGTCATTAATGTTGAAAAAGATGGTAAAATTGGCCTGTCTATTAAAAAGGCTAAAGAGAAACCGGTACGTCAACGCAATCCGCGTGAACGCGTGGAGAATTTCGAATCAAAAATGAACCGTTTCTTAAAAGATTCGGAAGACCGTTTAGCCTCTTTAAAGAAGCACACGGAATCAAGACGCGGAGGTCGAGGTGCTAAAAGAGGATAGCAGTTTGCTGTCTATGAATAGAATGCTCTATTATATGAATTCATAAATAAAAAAAGCAGAAAGTCATTTTTAAAAATGGCTTTCTGCTTTTTTCGTAATCAAATATTGATATAGCGGCGGAGGGGATCGAACCCCCGACCTCACGGGTATGAACCGTGCGCTCTCGCCAGCTGAGCTACACCGCCAAAAATGGAACAACAGAAAATATCATACAACAAAGGATGACTTGTGTCAAACAAATTTCTTATTTGGATGGAGTTACGTATTTGTAGATCTTTACAATCTTGAAAAACATCCGTTTTGTATAAGTTATTTTATCTTTTTAGGCTCTTTGTCAGATTCGTTTCGTTAACGACGTAGGAAATACCCGCAGACTCCGTGGAGAACAGAACGAGTCCGAAGATTCCTGTAACGACTCAGAGACGAGGAGCCATAGAAGCTGAGACGGTAACCCCGGAAAGCAAGGATAATGCCAAACGTTTTTGAATCAAATAAATACGTGACTAAACGTAAACTTTGTCGGTAAGCATAAATTTACGTGATAAAGTTACAAACTATGCATAAAAAGAAAACGTTGCCGAATACGAGTGGCATAATGGTTGGGTTGATTATTAGTCCTTTGATGACTATTCTTTCGTTCATCCAAGGCTGTTAAAACGTGTAGAACAGTGTTTGTCCCATTCTAATCAAGTCGAACGATTTATAGAGCTCGCCCCCTTGTTTTGACAAAAAAGAGACTATCTATGTGATTTAATTACGAAGAAGAGAGGGAGGCCGGGTTAATATGATGAATTCCGTACCTGAATTAAAGAAAAAGCCGTTTGCTATGGAGAGGAGTCTGTCGTCCAAGCTACGTAAATGGATGTACATGCAGCTCAAGGCTGTTTTACTAGAAAGAGGTTGGCTTTTTTATATTGTAGGCTTTTTGTTAGGACGAGCGGTCATTTTGTCCGTAGTTTCTCCGTTTGCGGTAGCCTTACTTGCAACGATCTGGGTTGTACATAAAAAAAGAGCAGCAAAAGTTGTACTTGCAATTTTAGCAGGTGCGTTTACCTATTCCATACATCAAGGTATTTTCCTAGGGCTGGCAATCGTTGTTTACTTATTCCTCGCAAAGTTATTTCAAAATGTGAACAACAATCAAGTAAAAATTCCTTTGTTTGTATTTCTATCCACATTGGCGCCGAGGCTCTTTTTGTATTCTGTTAATCGTCCGCTTTCCTCCTACGATTGGATGCTTATTTTAGTCGAGGGTGTCTTGGGTGCTGTTCTCGTATTAATATTTATGCAAAGTATTCCGCTAATATCACCACGAAAATACAAACGTACATTAAAAAATGAAGAAATTGTTTGTGTTATTATTTTAATTGCTTCGATCTTGACCGGAACAATTGGTTGGGAAATATATGGCGCATCATTGGAACAAGTTTTCTCCCGTTACTTCGTCCTATTATTGTCTTTTGTAGGTGGTGCAGCCATCGGATCAACAGTAGGTGTAGTGACTGGTTTAATCTTATCACTTGCGAACGTAGCGAATTTATATCAGATGAGTTTACTCGCTTTCTCGGGGCTGTTAGGTGGATTGTTAAAAGAAGGGAAAAAAATAGGTGTAAGTGTCGGGTTATTAGTAGGGACATTTCTAGTCGGCATATATGGGGATGCGTCGGCTTTAACCGCCTCAATAATTGAATCATTTACGGCAATCGTTCTATTTTTTTCAACTCCTGCAAGCTGGTTTAATCGAATAGCTAGATATATTCCAGGTACAGAGGAATATTCCAATGAACAGGAGCAATATTTGCAAAAGGTTCGAAATGTGACAGCTAAACGAGTAGTGCAGTTTTCAAATGTATTTGAAGCGTTATCGAAAAGCTTTCAAACAACTGAAAGTGATGCAATGCAAGCAGAGCTAAGTGCGCGAAAGGAAACAGATTATTTTTTAAGTCAAGTAACAGAACGGACGTGTCAAAAATGTTTTATGAAGGAACGTTGTTGGCAGAAGCAATTCGATCAAACCTATTCAATTATGGAAAGCTTAAAGGATAGTATGACAGACGGTAACGAGCCTGGTCATAAGCTTGTACGAGAGTTTGGAAATTATTGTGTGAAATCTACAAAAGTAATGGAAGCAATGAAAGAGGAAATGTCGTTTTTTGATGCAAATCAAAAATTAAAAAAACAAGTTACGGAGAGCAAACGACTCGTAGCGGATCAGCTTCAAGGTGTTTCAGAAGTGATGGATGATTTTGCTAAAGAGATATTAAAAGAAAGAGAGCAGCATGAGCAACAGGAAACGGAAATTGTAAGCGCATTAAAAAGCATGGGAATCTATTTAGAAAAGATTGATATTTATCAGTTAGAAAAAGGCGATGTCGACATCGAAATGACGGTTCAGTTTGAGGAGTATCGCGGGGAAGGTGCGAAGCTAATTGCTCCTGTTTTGTCCGACATTTTAAGCGAAATGATTATTGTAAAAGAGGAAGAGATTTCTCCTTATCCAAATGGCCCTTGCTTTTTATCGTTCGGCTCAGCAAAAGAATATGTTATTGAGACAGGTGTTTCCCATGCCGCGAAGGGAGGAGGTCTCGTATCAGGGGATAGCTATACAACGATGGAAATTGGTGAAGGAAAATATGCGCTTGCAATTAGTGATGGAATGGGGAATGGAAAGAGAGCAAGAGAAGAGAGTGAGGAAACATTACGACTGCTTCAGCAAATTTTACAAACTGGAATCCCAGAAAAGGTAGCGATTAAGTCGATTAATTCGATATTAACATTACGTACAACGGATGAAATGTTTGCTACGTTAGATTTGGCGGTAATTAACTTACATAACGCTGCGGTACGTTGTTTAAAAATAGGATCAACGCCTAGCTTTATAAAGCGCGGTGAGAAGATTAAAACGATTGAATCGGGAAATTTACCGATGGGGATTATTCGAGAATTTGATGTTGACATTGTTGGAGAGCAGTTAAAAGCGGGAGACTTTTTAATTATGATGAGTGACGGTATTTTTGAAGCTCCGAAGCATATCGAAAATACGGATATTTGGTTAAAACGCAAAATTAGAGAGATGAAAACGAACGAACCACAGGAAATTGCAGATTTGTTATTAGAAGAAGTGATCCGTACGAAGAGCGGTGCAATTGAAGACGATATGACTGTACTCGTAGCAAAGGTTGAAAAAAACACTCCGAAGTGGGCAACAATTCCACAGTATACACACGGCGAAGCGCTATGATGACCGAGAATACCTCTTGTTTCCATGTATACATTTTCCCCAGTTTGGTGATGATGATGCTAGTGGAAGCTAGGAGGGTTTTAAATGAAAAAAGGAACATTACGACAAATTTTATTAATTACAGATGGTTGCTCGAATAAGGGAGAGGATCCGGCAGTAACAGCAGCAATTGCGTATGAGCAAGGAATTACTGTCAATGTAATTGGTATTTTAGACGATGAATCAGAAGAACCAGAAGGTCTGCAAGAAGTAGAGGAAATCGCGCTTTCAGGTGGGGGCGTAAGTCAAATTGTATATAAGGAGTCTTTAGCAGAAACGGTGCAAATGGTAACGAAGCAAGCAATGACACAAACGATTCAAGGATTCGTGAATAAGGAGCTGCGTCAAATACTTGGTCAAGAACAGGAATTAACCGATCTTGAGCCGGAAAAACGCGGTGAGGTAATGGAAGTTGTAGAAGATATGGGTGAAACGTGTAATTTAGAAGTGCTCGTACTTGTGGATACAAGTGCAAGTATGCATGACAAGCTTGAAACGGTAAGGGAAGCATTAATTGACTTGTCAATCAGTTTAAATGCGCGCATAGGGAGAAATAAATTCTCTATATTTCGTTTTCCAGGCAAAAGAAAAGACGTAGAAAAGGTATTGAACTGGTCACCGAAGCTTGATGCCATTTCAACCTTATTTCCAAAGCTGTCTAGTGGAGGAATTACGCCAACGGGCCCTGCAATCAAAGAAGCAATGTTTCAGTTCGGTAAGAAGAGCTTGCTAAGGAGTTTTAAAGATGACGAAGAAGCCGAAGTGGAAGAATCGTGGTATTGATGTTCCATCTGGTACGAAAATAACCGGAAAATGGTATCATAAAACGTATAAAATAAAAAGAAAACTAGGTACGGGAGCAATCGGTTCCGTCTACTTATGCACGATAAACGGAATGAAGGCAGCGCTAAAGATTAGTGAACAAGGAACTTCGATGACCGTAGAAGTAAATGTACTGAAATCGCTGCAGAAGGTCCGAGATACGCATCTAGGGCCTTTTTTATTGGATGTGGATGATTGGGTGGCGCCGTGGGGGAGAACCTACTCTTTTTATGTTATGGAGTATATAGAGGGCGAGCGGTTGGATCGTTATATTGAAAAAAATGGCGAACAGTGGATCGGCGTATTTATGCTTCAACTACTAGAAAGTCTAGAACGGCTGCACCAAGCTGGGTGGGTTTTCGGAGATTTGAAGCTCGACAATATTTTAATAGATAACATTCCTCACAAAGCACGATTTGTCGATGTAGGTGGAACAACACAAATAGGCAGGTCAATTAAAGAGTTTACAGAGTTCTATGATCGTGGGTACTGGAATCTAGGTTCACGAAAAGCAGAGCCAAGCTATGATTTGTTTTCGTTTGCTATGGTGTTTATTGCTATTTTTTATCCGAATCTTTTTCAGAAAACACGTACACCTCAGCAAACTTTATTTTCTAAAATCGATCGTGTAAAAGCACTCGTGCCATATCGGTATGTATTGAAAAATGCTATTGTAGGAAAATATACGTCGAGTGCAGAGATGAAGCACGAATTGGCGACAATGATCGTTCAACGGAAAAAAAGGTCTACACAAGCTGTAGCCGATGGAGAGAAAAGCATTTTAATTGAATCATTCCTTGTAACCCTCATTGCTGCCGGCTATTATGTATCTTCTCTTCTACTACCATAATAGCGACATATATTATAGAATAGTATTAACTAGTATTGTGCATATTTCCATTAGTGAGAAGGGTATATAATGAGACAAGACGTACGAGCTTTTATGGAGAAACATCAGTTACTACATAGAAACGCAACGGTTCTCCTCGGTGTTTCTGGAGGACCGGATTCAATGGCGCTTTTACACTTCTATTATTCTATTCAAACGGAGTGGAACATACATATTATTGCTATATCTGTTGACCATCAATTAAGAGGGGAGGAATCGAAGCAGGACTTAATATACGTTGAACGAATGTGCAAGCAATGGGAAATACCATTCGAGAAAGCCTCCGTTGACGTTCAGTCGTATAAGAAAAAGTACAAAGTGAGCACGCAAGTAGCGGCAAGGAATTTACGCTACCCTATTTTTAAGCAAAAAATGGAACAATTCAATGCCGATTTTTTAGTGCTAGGACATCATGCCGATGATCAAGTAGAAACAATGTTAATGGAGTGGATGCGTTCAGCAGGCTCAAACTCCGTTTTAGGGATACCGATAAAGCGACCGTTTGGAGCCGGCCACATTGTACGACCGTTTTTGTGTATTACGAAAGATGCTATTTTACAGTATTGTAAGAAAAACGCAATTTTCCCACGTATCGATCCATCAAATGAGGATACTGCATATACGAGAAATTATTTACGAAAGCGTGTTATACCGTTAATTAAGGAGCGTAACCCGAACATACACCAAACGATACAACGGCTAAGCGAAACGCTTCAAATGGACGAATCCTTTTTGCAAAAGGAAGCAAAAAAACTTGTAGAAGAAGCTGTGGTATTTAACGAAAATTACGCACACGCAAATTTTCCAATTGAGTCATTTAAAAAGTATGACCGTTCTTTACAAAGGAGAGCCTTTCATCTAATATTAAACTATCTATACAGTGAAGTGCCAGCTCATTTATCCTATGTACATGAAGACATATTTTTCACGCTGCTGGAGACAAAGGAAAGCAATGTAGAGCTGGATTTCCCCCGTCGATTAAAAATCGAGAAAGTGTACGAGCAAATTGTCTTTTACTTTTCAAAAACAAGCCAAACATTTGCATCTACCCCCTACGTAAAGGAGCTACGCGTACCCGGAGATGTTGTATTACCAAATGGAGAAAAGCTGTCGACTCGATTTACGAATCGGCGAGAGGAAAAAGGCAACAATACATATATATGCAGTGCGGCTGCAATTCAGCTGCCATTAATTGTTCGTACAAGAAAGGCTGGGGATCGGCTGCGATTACGAGGCTTAAACGGCAGTAAGAAGCTAAAGGATTTATTTATTGATCGAAAAATCCCTCGTAAAGAACGCGATCGTCAGATGTTAGTAACAGATGCCGCAGATGAGATTTTATGGGTCGTTGGCTTACAGAAAGCGGATCCAAATGCAAAAGTCGAAAATTCGCCATATATTGAAGTGGTAGTTACAGAAAGTAAGTAAACATAGGAGGATTCAAAATGCATAACGATATAGAAAAGGTGTTATTTTCTGAAGAAGCGATTCGTGCAAAATGTGCAGAAATTGGCGAGCAATTGACAAAAGAATACGAAGGTAAATTTCCGTTGGCAATCGGAGTTCTTAAAGGTGCAATGCCTTTTATGTCTGACGTACTCCGCTACATAAATACGCATTTGGAAATGGACTTTATGGATGTGTCCAGCTACGGCAGTGGCACACGTTCATCTGGTGAAGTTAAAATAGTTAAAGATTTAGACACAAAGGTTGAAGGACGTGACTTGTTAATTATAGAAGATATAATTGACAGTGGGTTAACTTTAGAGTATTTGGTTGATCTGTTTAAATACCGGAAAGCCAATTCTGTTAAAATAGTTACGCTATTGGATAAGCCAGAGGGACGAACGGCTAATATTAAAGCAGACCTTGTAGGATTTCAAGTGCCTAATGAATTTGTCGTCGGCTATGGACTGGATTATAACCAAAAGTACCGTAATTTACCGTATATCGGTATTTTAAAACCTGAAATATATGGAGGAGAAGAATCGTAATTTCGTTTAAAATGGGAAAATATCTAACAAATTTTAATCGTTTATCGCATAAAGTTATACAAGAGGAAAAGAAAAGCTTTTTATTAAGTGAAATTAGTTGTATTAACGGTTTTTACTATGGTACTATTGGTTGTAGTTTTTCTCGCTTGAGAGGAGGTAGGCAATGAATCGGACGTTTCGAAATATCGTCTTTTACACACTTGTCTTTTTAGTTCTGATTGGTGTAATTCAATTATTTAAAGGACAAAATGATCAAGCAGAAGAATTTAACGTGAAGGAATTTATGCAAGCGTTAAATAACGGTGAAATTGCAGAAATGACAATGGAACCAAAAAATAAAATAATTCGTATTACTGGTACGTTAGAAAAGGATAAGCAGCCTTTTATTACACAGGTTCCAGAAAACACAGACATTGTTGCTTCGATTTATAATCAGGCGACAGAACAAAGTGTATTAAAAGTTGCACAGGAAGAACAACCTAGTGCATTTGTCAACTTCCTTACTATGATGCTTCCGTTTTTAATTATCGGGTTAATTTTCTTTTTTATTTTCACTCGTGCCCAAGGCGGTGGCGGTGGTGGCCGCGTAATGAATTTTGGGAAAAGCAAAGCGAAATTATATAATGATGAAAAGGAAAAGGTTCGCTTTGACGATGTCGCTGGTGCAGATGAAGAGAAGCAAGAGCTTGTGGAAGTTGTTGAATTTTTAAAAGATCCACGCAAATTTTCTAAGGTTGGTGCCCGTATTCCGAAGGGTGTCCTACTTGTAGGGCCTCCAGGTACAGGTAAAACATTGCTTGCCCGTGCAGTTGCCGGTGAAGCAGGCACACCGTTTTTCTCGATTAGTGGATCTGATTTTGTTGAAATGTTTGTAGGTGTTGGTGCATCACGTGTACGTGATTTATTTGAAAACGCCAAGAAAAACGCCCCATGTATCATATTTATTGATGAGATAGATGCTGTTGGTAGACAGCGAGGCGCAGGCTTAGGTGGCGGTCACGATGAGCGTGAACAAACGCTAAACCAGTTGCTTGTGGAGATGGATGGGTTTGGTGAAAATGAAGGAATCATAATGATTGCTGCAACGAACCGTCCCGACATTCTTGACCCTGCCTTATTGCGACCAGGTCGTTTTGATCGACAAATTACCGTTGATCGACCGGATGTTAAAGGTAGAGAGGCTGTTTTAAACGTACATGCTCGAAACAAACCACTCGCAGAAGATGTAAATATTAAAACAATTGCAATGCGTACACCAGGATTTTCTGGTGCAGATTTAGAAAACTTATTAAATGAAGCTGCACTTGTAGCAGCTCGTCATGATAAAAAAGTAATAACGATGCTTGAAGTTGACGAAGCAATTGACCGTGTAATCGCAGGTCCAGCAAAGAAAAGCAGAGTGATTTCCGAAAAAGAAAGACAGATTGTAGCTTATCACGAAAGTGGGCACACTGTAATTGGTATGGTTTTAGACGATGCAGATACGGTACATAAAGTTACGATCGTCCCACGTGGTCAGGCTGGTGGGTATGCGGTTATGCTACCGAAAGAAGACCGTTACATTGTTACGAAGCCTGAACTATTTGATAAGATTACCGGATTATTAGGCGGGCGTGTAGCTGAAGAGTTGATCTTTGGAGAAGGTAATGTAAGTACTGGAGCGTCAAATGATTTTCAGCGTGCTACGAACATCGCCAATAAAATGGTTACAGAATTCGGTATGAGTAAAAAGATTGGCCCAACGCAATTTAGCGGTGGCGGTGGAGATCCGTTCTTAGGAAGAGATCTTCATAGTGAACAAAATTATAGCGATGCAATTGCACACGAAATTGATCAAGAAATGCAAAGCATTGTTAATTATTGTTACGACCGCGCCAAGCAGATTCTAACAGATAATAAGGATAAGTTAGAATTGATTGCGAAAACTTTGCTTGAAGTAGAAACACTCGATGCTGAACAAATTAAATCTTTGTTTGATAAAGGGATAATGCCCGTACAGTCTGTTTCGGAGGATACTAGCGAGACTACGTCAGAAGACGCGTCCCAAGAAGCAGAAAGTGATGTTAAAGTAAACATTAATTCTAAAGAAGAAGCTGAAAACAAAGCAAATCCAAAATCGTATGAAGAAGTAAAACAAAAAGCAGAAGACGACTATAAAAGTAAGCATGATGATGATGCATCCGAGCAAGAGCCGGAAGCAGATGATAAAAAAGAATAAGTATCGGTATTAATTGAAACAGCCTCCAAGAGTTTGAACGGAGGCTGTTTTTTCGGTTCTTTGTCAAATGACGTTGGTGAAATGTATTAAGTCCATGAATACCTAATCATGAAGTAGAACTAAACATGGAAGCTTGCGCTCTGATTTAGCTGACTTGCACTACAACCGACAGGCTTTCCGCGGTTACTGTCTTAGCTTCTGTAGCTCCTCTATCCGAGTCGTTACAGTGATCTTCGGACACGTGTTATTTCCGCAGGAGTCCGTCGACTTTTCGTTCCAGTCAGCTTAAAGGGGGCTAATAGCCTTAGTGCACACACTTCAGTGCTGGACCCATAAGCGACGCTATATATTGTACAACCGTTTTTCTGTCTTTAGTTTTGTTAGCGATTATGATTCGCATTGAGCGACATATCAGTTCTACAGCACTGTTGCTAGGTCTTTCTTATTTCGTTCCTTAACCGAGTTATGTATTAACAGTCATGTACCGGTTTTTTATATACCTAACCAATCCAAAAGAGTGTAAAAAAAGACGTGATTCCTATAAACAGAATCACATCTTTTTTAAAATGTTTGCTATGAATTAATTGATGCAAAATCTACTTTTTAATAAACACTCTTTTTCGATTCAATAAGAATAACAGCCCGCCAATCATCGAGAGAATCAATCCGGTTAACATAATGTTTGCCATGGAAGTTGATGTATTAGGTAGCTTACCTTCCTGGTCATCTTTGTTGCTATTATCATCTTTTGTTGATTGTGTAATCGTTTGTTCATTATCCTCCGTCAAGTCACTTTTCTCTTCCTGAGTACTTTCCTCATTCGAAGAAGTGGTATCTTTATCCGCATAAATAATAGAGTAAGTAGAAAACTCATCCGTTTCGAATGTTATCGTCTTGTCATTAGTATTAATGTCTTTTAGAACTTGTAACTTCCCGTCATGAACCTTCACAATCATAAACTCACGATTGGTGGAGCTTCCTTCTGACAGCATGTATTCAGGGATGTCGATCGTTATCTGGATCATATTACTCACTTTAGTAACTGAGATCGGGTTGTCGTTTCCAATGAGCTTAAATAAAGAGATATCTAAGTATTGTGCAACTTTATAACCATTTAAAGCATTTTCGATTAATTGTTTTTCCTCTTTACTAATTGTATTGTCAATATCAGATATCATGAGCTGGATTTTGACATCTTCACTGTTTTTCATTCTTTCTTTTTCTTGATCTGTTAACAATATATTCTTTAATTGATCCGTATCATTATTTAATTTTATTTTTGGTGCACCATCAGCATTTTTTGCCTCTTTCGATATATGTCCGTTATCAACGGTTGGGATGTCTTCATAAATAGCCGTAATTTCAACCGCTTCTTCCGGCATGATAAAGCTTGTCATCGCTGACTGGCTATTTTCCAATGCAACTGTTCCGCTGATTACAATCCATCCTTTAAACTGCTTACCTTCTGGCGCTTGGTCTGCTTCAATGGTGACGTTTTTCCCTGCTTCATACGCACCGTTTTCCGATCCGTTGTTAACCGTCACTTTATAAGTCGGTAGTGGGATGTCTTCATAAATAGCTGTAATTTCAACCGCTTCTTCCGGCATGATAAAGCTCGTCGTCGCAGATTGACTGTTTTCCAATGCAACTGTTTCGCTCATTACAATCCATCTTTTAAACTGCTTTCCTTCTGGTGCTTGGTTTGCTTCAATGGTGATGTTTTTCCCTGCTTCATACGCGCCCGCGCCACTTCCGCTATTTACTGTCAATGGATAAACAGCAGGCTCTGGAACAGGTACTACCGTAACTTCAATTGGAGAACGTTCACTCTGTATCCCATTTTTTACTAAAGTATAGTAATACTTTTTTCCATCTGTATTCATTGCTGCATCAATCAAGAAGCTATTTCCTGAATGAATTGATTTTACATCATTTTCGTTTTCATAAAAGACGTACGATCCTGGCTCTGGAGTCACCTCATATGCTGAATTATGATCCTTTGTTACTTGTAAAGGTGAAGGAGCATTCGGCTTCGTTTCTTGTTTGTAATGTTCATTTGGTTCTAAGCCACGATCACTGTATGAACTGTCAAACAAAACACCACGTATTTCATGCTTTGAATATGCCCATCCTGTCGAAGCTGAAAAACCAACAAATACATCTGAAACCGATCCAAATACTTCGCCTAAGTTTACATTATAAGATAATGCGGTTTGCGTAGGCTTGTTTGCATTTCCCGTCTCATCTTCGGCAAAATATACATCCATTTTATTTCCATTATAATCAATCCAAACGGAATATGTTTTATTTGTGTAATCTAATAATATGTTTTCATCACTGTAAAGATCCTTGAGAGCTAAATGTTCTTTATAGTCGCCATTTAGTGTAATTGCGATGTGACTAGAGTTATCTCCAGATTTATATGGATCATTTGCACTTGAATTATAATACGTATCTATTTCAACTGCTAAACTAGGCGATATTCCACTGTACCCTAACCCTTCGCCATACCCTCCAGCAGTATTACTGTTTGTTTGCATAACAAATGCTAATCCGTCACCACCAGTGTTACCGGTGTTATTAATTTTAAAGGAAAATTTAGTATTAAAGGATAAGTTCTCTTGTAAATGAAGGCTATCTTTAAAATACATATATCCTTTTTTTCCTCCGGATGCGGGTGTCAATATGCCCCCTGAGCTGTTCATCACAGCATCATCGCCAACACTCCAAAACGATTGGTCAAACCCATTGTTAAATCCTAAACTTGTATCTCCTTGTGCAATAGAAATTGGCTGTACTGCTGCTGCCTCCGTTTTCTTAGGTGGCATAAACGAAAAGAGCAAACAAATAGCCATGATAACGCTTAGTTGTTTATGAACGAGCTTAATTTTAGATTCTTTTAACGACATAAAGCTTTCACTCTCCTTGTATGGTGTTTTTATTACATAATATTTCCAAAAATGACAAACATCGACGACCTGTTAAAAAGTATAATATACACCGCTGAACAGTTACTGAACATAACAAAGCATTATTGCAAAAAATCTGAAAAGTGACTGAAAAGGTTGCGGTGAAATAGCTTATGTAAGGTTCTTTCAATAATTTAAATTTGTCATTTTAGGTTTGTGCTGCTCTATGCGAGTAGAAGCTTTAATTAAGCGTCTTTCATTTATCGCGCAACTTAATAGAAATAAAAACGCTCTGTTATATAGAGGAGTAAGTAAATCGTCGATTAAACAAAAAAACTCCGATCGCTCATCTATTTAGATGGAATGATCGGAGCATGTGAAAGCTTAACGGCTGTATTTCCATGTTTGATACCAATTTTCTATTTCAGCATTTTTAGGTACGTTTAACTCATCATTATATACATTATTAATTGTTTGATATAATTTTTCGATAGCTTGCGTATTGTTTTGTTGTTTATATAAATCAAACAGAGTAATTACAGTTTTATCATCGTATGAAAGCTTGTATATGAACGGTTCATATAAAGCTATTGCCTCTTCATACCGCTTTAGATCTATTAAACAGGTTGCTATTTTAAATACGTGCTTCTCGTACAATGTACTTAAATGTGCTTGTTCTACTTCTGACCATATAAAATCTAAGTTTTCCAAGTAACGGCCACGATATATCTTTAGTTTATTAATGCACGATTCCACGTTATGCTCATTCACGTTTGGATTCTCTTTTAAATGCTGAAGCCAAATATCAACATCGACATCAACCGTTTCACTAAGTTTAACTTGGTAAGCGTTGTTTTGATAAATTATTTTAATATCGAGCTGATGTTGATAGATTAACTGTCTAAGCCGGTAGATCGTTGTATGTAAATGTGTCGCAGCCTTTTTATCAGAAAATGCGTACCAGAGTAAGTCAATAATTTCATATTTTGAAATGAAGCGATTTCTATATTGCATTAATAATGAAAATAACTCCTTTAACTTACCCGATCGCCACTTGATTTCCAATAATTCGCCTTGCTGATTATAAATATCCAAATTACCGAATAAACAAATTTTTGTTTTTAATGGTATTTGACTTTCATCTGAATGTTTATTTACGCGTTTTATGATGCGCGCTAATGTTTTTAATAGACGATTTGGTCTAACAGGTTTCAATAAATAGTCTAACGCATGTAATTCAAATGCTTCAATTGCATATTCTTGAAAAGCTGTTACAAATACTATTTCTATTTCTGGCTGTTGTTCTTTCATCTTTTCCGCAACGACTAATCCGTTTAGCTCTGCCATTTCAATATCAAGAAAAGCGACGTCTATCTGATGTTTTGAAGTAAATTGTAATGCTTCTGACGGTGAAGTGTATTCGTGAATGTTTTCCTTATGTATTCCTTGGTGATTTTTTAATATGTTTTTTAAATTTTGAACGGCTAATCGCTCATCATCAACTATTAGCACGTGCATCTCGTTTGTCATTCCTTTCTGGGATTAACATTCGGAAAACGGTCCCCTTACCTATTTCGCTCTCTATTTCTAACGCACATCCGAATAACCGTTTTAATCTACCTTGTATGTTTTGTATACCAATACCTTGTTTTTTGGAAACATATTGTTCATTTAATAGGCGATTGACTTTCGTTTTGGACATTCCTATGCCATCGTCTGAAACCGTAATTCGATATCCTTTGTGTTCTTTTTTTATTATTATTTTTACAGTGCCGCCTTCTTTATTTTTATTTACCCCGTGGCGAACAGCATTTTCAACTAAGGGCTGAATAAGAAACGGTGGTATTTCAAAATCTAAATGCTCATCGAGTTCATACTGTATAGTAAGTCGCTCTTCAAATCTTGCTTTTTCAATGATTAAATAAGACTGTAAAAAATCCATTTCATCATCAATATGAATCCATTTATCGCGATTATGAAAGTCAAATTTGGCACGCATATAATCTGCCAGAGATAACAACAGATCGTTTGCTTTTAATGGTTCAGTTGCAATGACGGAAGAAATAATATTTAAAGCATTAAATAAAAAATGTGGTTTGATTTGTGCTTGTAAGGATAATACCTCGGAATCTAACGCCTGTTCAACCGAATTCTTCAATTCTAGTAATGTCTGCACCCGCGCTTTCATTTCTTGTGAGTAAAATGGTTTGGTTATATAATCATTCGCTCCAGCTTCAAAGCCAGCCAAGAAATCCTCCGTTCGGTTATTAACAGTAATAAGCAGTATTGGCAGCTCAACTAATGAATAACTTTGACGTATTCTTTTTGTCACTTCATACCCGGATATCCCGGGCATCATTACGTCTAATATTATTAAATCTAAATCTTTGCGATTCATAATAATTTGTAACGCTTCGTCTCCATTTCGTGCTTTAATTAATTTATAAGGCGCACTGCTAAACATATGATCTATAACTTGCAAATTGATAGGTTCATCGTCTACAACTAATAGTGTATAGGTTGTGTGTAATTGCCTTTTATCGTAGTTTTTGTTTATGTTGATGGATTGTGAATCAAACGGGTGTCTGGTTGTCTCGAGTATTGCCTTATTCGCTTCTTCAATATTACGAATAGGCAAAGTAAAGCGGACAATTGTTCCTTTATTAACTTGTGATTCAATCGTTATCTTCCCGCCGTGCAGGTCAATTATTTGTTTAGCTATTCCAATCCCAAGCCCCGATCCTTGCTTGTTTAATGCATAATGGACATGTGCTTGTTCATACCGATCAAAGATTGTAGAGAGCTTATCTTCTGGAATTCCTTGCCCTGTGTCTATTATTTCGACTACGATAAAGGGCCGTTCTTTGTGAACCTTAATCGTAACCGTACCGGTAATCGTGAATTTGAAGGCATTACCAATTAAGTTATATAAAACTTGCAGGATACGCGCTTCGTCAACATTTACTTTTGGGAGGTTCGGCTCTATTTCTACATTCAGTTTTACACGGTCATCATATTTTAATGCGTGAAGTATATCGAGATTTGTTGTCACAATCTTTGTCAAATCAGTTACTTTTTTATTAAGCTTTAGCCGCCCTTGATTAAATCGATCGAAATCCAAAATATCCTGTACAAGGTTTGACATTTGTCGAGCGACAGAAGTAACCAATTTTAGATGTTGCTTTTGTTTGCTTGTTAAGTTCGTATTATCCTCTAGTAGGGAATCGCTTATATTAATTATTCCGTGGAGAGGTGTTTTCAGTTCATGTGCTGTATTTGATAGGAAGGTATCCTTCTCTTTATCTGCTAGCAGCAACTGTTCTGTAGCCTTCTCCATATCGTGATAGACTGTTGAAAACCGGCGTGCAATCAAAACAGCTTGAAAAAAAATTAACGTAAACATACCGAGTGGCACAATTTGTCTATTAAAAATTTGTAACCAATTTAAATTGTATAAAACGTCATGAATCATCGTAATGCCAAACGTTAAAATTGCTATGAGCTGTATCCCCGAACCATCCCGTTTGTGGCGAACGGTTTTAAATATATTATGCAGTAGAACGAAGAGCACAATTATTAGTACAAAGTGATACCCATAAATAAATTGAGTAAAGACATGAACAGGTAATACAATTGTAGTCAATACAAAAAGTGAGCTAACTACCGTTACAATTTTAATAAAGCGTAAGGAGAATTCCTTTGGGTATAACAAATAAAAATACATTAGAAGCAAGGGAATGCCTGCATAATATGTCAAGTATTCAAAAAATACGAACCACCAAACATTGACGCCTGATAAAATATCAACGAGATAGACGTGTTCAATTATCAGCATTCGAATTGCAACGAATAAAGAGCCTAATCCGAATAACAAATATTCTTTTTGCTTGATTCGCATAGTGAATAGTATTAAATGATAAATACTAATGATTAAAACACTACCTAATATAAATAAATCCGTACTTTTTTCGTTTGCATATATTTGGGCTAGTTGATTCGCAGTACCAAAATCGAGTGCGTACCACATGCCACCTCTAGCGTACAAATAGTTCGAGATATGAATAATTAAATCAAATTCCGTATCTTTTACCTCAAACAACACGAGGCCGCTTTTATACTGGGCGGATGTTTGTTCAGCATTTGTTCCTGCTACGCCACTTTGATAAATCAGCTGATCGTCAATATACACACTCGATGCTGTTGACAAAGTGGGGATTTTAATACCATACATCCCCGGGTTTTCGACGAATATTTTCAAATGATATGTACCATGCCCGAAACCAGGCAGTCTTTTTCCATTATGTGTATAGCGTGTCCATACATCTGGCACACTTACTATATTTGAATTATTGTCACCTGAGGCAATTTGTGCATCACTTAATTGTTGATCCCAATAAAACGTCCACTCTCCACTTAAAGTAACTTGCCCGTTAGAAGAAAGCATTTCGTTCGTAAGTATAACTTGGCCTTCTTTTAAGTGTATGTCATCTTGGAGCAATGACCGAGGATGTGAATAAGAAAATAATATAAAAATGATAAACCAAATGAAGAATAATCCAAATAATACCCAATTACTTTTTCGGTTTTTCATAGAGAGGAAGCCTTTCCAGTTGAGATTAATGCAATCCATCTAGTTATTTATAGTTAATAAGAACTAATTATACTTGAATATAGGAAATAGTTAAACAACTTTTTAGAGATCTAATCGTCTTTAAATAATCGTAGATCGATTAATTATGTAGGAAATCAATCCGTCATGCATTACAGCAATCCAATTAGCCAAGCTTTCTATATTAAATTAAATTGTGGTATATTTATGAAGTATATATGGTAGATTAAGGTGAGGAAGGTCTGGTAATCATGATATTTGTACTTGATACTGGTAATACAAATACCGTACTCGGTGTTTTTGAACATGGAGAGTTAACGCATGAATGGCGCATTAAAACGGATCGATATAAGACGGAAGATGAGTTCGGCATATTAATTAAGTCTTTGTTTGAGCATCGTGGCATTGAATTATCTGCTATAAAAGGAATTATCATCTCATCAGTTGTACCGCCGATTATGCTCGCTTTAGAAAAAATGTGTGCATTGTACTTTGGAATACAGCCGTTAATCATTGGAAAGAAAGACGTAAAATCATCTTTAGAAATGAAGTATCCGAATCCAGACGAAATAGGCGCAGACCGAATTGTTAATGCGGTTGGCGCAATAGATAAGTATGGCGCTCCTTTAATTATAATTGATTTTGGAACGGCAACTACGTATTGCTCCATTAATGAAGAAGGAGAATACTGTGGGGGGATTATTTCACCTGGTATAAAAATTTCGATGGAAGCAATGTATCAAAAAGCTTCCAAGCTACCAAAAATTGAAATACAAAAACCAGACCATGTCGTGGGAACTTCAACTGTGGAAGCGATGCAATCGGGTGTTTTTTACGGGTATGTATCGCAAGTGGATGGGATTGTAACGCGAGTTAAAAAACAGATGGGCAATCAACCAAAAGTCATAGCGACAGGCGGACTTGCTGCTTTGATTGCGAATGAAGCCGAAACAGTGGATGTTGTTGATCCTCATCTAACGTTAAAGGGATTGTATTTAATTTATGAAAAAAACATGCAAAAATAAAGGAGTATATAGATGATAGATTACTTAATTAAAACTACGGCTTATGCAGGTATGGTACGGGCATATGCATGTGTCTCAACACAAATGGTAAAAGAAGCGCAAAGAAGACAAGATACGTGGGCAACTGCTTCAGCTGCCTTAGGACGTACGTTAACAATATCTGCGCTAATGGGAGCAATGCTAAAGAACGAGCATTCACTGACGATAAAGGTAGAAGGGAACGGACCGATTGGAGCAATCATTTCAGAGGCCAATGCGAAAGGCGAAGTACGGGGTTATGTGATCAATCCGCATGTTGACTTTGAATTAAACGAAAAAGGTAAGCTAGATGTTCGACGTGCAGTCGGCACAGAAGGATATATAAGTGTTGTAAAGGATTTAGGCTTAAAGGATTACTTTACTGGCCAAGTACCGATCGTTTCAGGTGAAATTAGCGAAGACTTTACGTATTACTTTGCAAATTCCGAGCAAGTACCCTCGGCAGTTGGTGCAGGTGTGCTCGTAAATCCGGATCATACTGTCTTGGCTGCGGGTGGTTTTATTGTTCAATTAATGCCTGGGGCAACCGATGATGTTATTACAAGCTTGGAAAAGCAAATTGAACAATTCCCAGCTATCTCTACATTAATAGAAAAAGGATATACACCCGAACAAATGTTGGAGCTTCTATTTAAAGACGAAGAAGTGATCGTTCACGAACAAGCTCCTGTTGTTTTTCGCTGTAAATGCTCAAAAGAGAGAGTTGAGAATGCGATTATCGGTCTTGGCGCAGCAGAGATAGAGAAAATGATAAAAGAAGATCATGGTGCGGAAGCGACGTGTCACTTTTGTAATGAAGTATATCAGCTTACAGAAAAGGAACTAGAAGCGTTGAAGCATAATTAAATAAACTAGGTTGCCCGAGGGGAAGCGAGCGTATGCCTAAAAAATTACTGTTAAGTATCGTTCTAATATTAATTGTATTAAACATTGTTACACTATTGCTTTGGAAAAAAAGCGAAAACATTACGTTGGAAAATACAGAAAAAACAATTACACGGAAAGATACAGTAGCAACGATCGGAAAAGATCGTATTACCTATGAACAATGGATGGAAGGACTACGGAATAGTTATGGGAAAATGGAATTAAAAAAACTAATTAACCATTCTATTGTTCATCAATTAGCTAACGAAAGCAATATTAAAATCGACCGTAAAATCATTGATCGTGAATTAGCGAATATAATGACAACGCAAGGTGTGTTAACAAATAAAGAAAGAGAAGCTGCTGAAAAAAAGTGGCATGCAGACATCGTATACCGTTATGAGCTAGAGGCTTTATTAGCAAAGGACTACGCGCGCATACCTGAAAAGGAAGTAAGAGCGTATTATGAGCAATATGCAAACCAATACAACTTTCCAGAATCTGCACAGCTTTCTCATATTGTACTCGATAATATGGAAATTGCTGAGCAAGTTCATGATGAGCTAGAGCAAGGCGCTTCCTTTCCTTTGCTAGCTTTGGAGTTTTCTAATGATGCAGATACGAAAACGAACGGGGGATATATGGGTTATATTGATGTTTCAAGCATACATCTCCCCGCAAGCTACAAAGAGGAAATAGAAAAAATAAAAGAAAACACATATAGCTCACCAATTTCGCTAGGAACCGAAGCAGCAATTATTTATCTGCACCGGCACATTTCTGAAATATCGTTTACTTATGAAGAAATTGCCCCGTATATTCAAAATGAATTAGCTTTAAAGAAACAGGGACAAACATTGGATGCTGCTCCTTTATGGGATGCGTTTGAAGTGGATTGGGTATATGAATAATAAAAACAAGATGTGGTATGGATAATCATAACCGATCTTGTTTTTTATTTTAGAAAAAACATTGACAAAATGAAAAAAACAGCGTACATTAATAATTAATAAATCCTATAAGTTTACTAGGAATTGGAGGCGTGTTTACATTGAAGGTAACAAATAATGTTGCACAATTAATTGGGCAGACACCGATTGTTAAGCTAAATCATACGGGTGATTCGGAAAGTGCGGATATTTATGTGAAATTAGAATTTATGAATCCGGGAAGCTCTGTAAAAGACCGCATTGCACTAGCGATGATTGAAGCGGCAGAGGAAGCGGGCGATTTGACGGAAGGCGATACAATTGTGGAGCCTACTAGCGGGAATACAGGAATTGGATTAGCAATGGTATCTGCCGCTAAAGGATATAAGCTGATTGTTACAATGCCAGAAACGATGAGTAAAGAACGCCGGAACTTACTTCGTGCCTATGGTGCAGAAATCGTTCTAACACCTGGTTCGGAAGGAATGAAAGGCGCTGTTGATAAAGCAGTGGAGCTTAAAGAAACACACGGCTATTTTATGCCACAGCAATTTAACAACGAAGCAAACCCTAAAATGCACGAGCGTACGACCGGTAAAGAAATTATTGAGCAAATGAAGGATGGACTTGATGGGTTTGTAGCTGGCATCGGTACAGGAGGAACGATTACAGGGGCTGGAAAAGTGCTTAAGTCGCATTTTAAAGACATAACCATTTTTGCAGTTGAACCAGAGGATTCAGCAATTTTGTCCGGCAAGAAGCCTGGCCCACATAAAATTCAAGGAATTGGGGCTAATTTTATACCAAAAGTATTAGACACAGAAATATACGATGAAATATTACCGATTTCCAATGAAGAAGCATTTACAACTTCCAGAGAAGTCGCTAGAGCAGAAGGGATATTAGGTGGTATTTCAGCAGGGGCAGCAATTGCTGCAGCAAAAAAGGCGGCAAAAAAGCTAGGTAAAGGCAAAAAAGTGTTGGCGATTTTACCAGATAACGGAGAAAGATATTTGTCTACTCCACTTTATCAATTTGACGAAGAAGAATAATAGAAAAAACATGACGATAAAAAGATGTACTCCTCCATTAATAAACGGAAGCGTACATCTTTTTTATTATTAAGTTGTCCATCATGTAAGTTGGTCGTTGTAAAAGTTCGTTAGTATAGTAGAGAAAGCTTAATCGATACGAGTATCGATTAAGCTAGGGTAGCAAAAAAGGCATTTTCTTGCTCCATTTATGATACGATAGACAATAACATCTTTTACATATTACAGATTGGAAGAAGGGTTTTTCATGCAACTGAAAACACGAACGAAAACATTCAATCTACGTAGCAGAACCCATATTATGGGGATATTAAATGTAACGCCCGATTCTTTTTCGGATGGGGGCAGCTATGTAAACATAGATGATGCCGTGAAGCAAGCACGAAAGATGGAATCCCAAGGGGCAGACATTATTGATATCGGTGGCGAATCCACTCGTCCTGGTCATGAGAAAGTCACGGTGACTGAGGAATTAGCCCGGGTGCTACCTGTAATAGAAGCAGTCAAAAAGCAAGTCAATGTCCCGATTTCTATTGATACGTATAAGGCTGAAACAGCTCGGCATGCAATTGAAGCGGGTGCGGACATAATTAATGATATATGGGGAGCGAAAGCTGACCCTGAAATGGCTGCAGTTGCTGCAACGTATGAAGTTCCTATTATTTTAATGCACAATCGCATGGATCAAAAGTATGAATCGCTGCTTGGTGATATGCAAGCAGATTTGCAGCGCAGCATCCAAATGGCGATTGAGGCAGGTGTTAGGCGAGATAACATTATCCTTGATCCAGGTATCGGCTTTGCAAAAACGATGGAGCATAATTTACAAGTAATGAATGGCTTAGAGGAATTGGTGGCCCTCGGCTACCCACTTTTGCTTGGGACTTCACGCAAATCCTTTATTGGTCATGTATTGGATGTTCCAGCTGAAGCTCGTGATAACGGGACGGGTGCGACGACTTGTTTAGGAATTGCAAAAGGTGTGCACATTGTGCGCGTTCATAACGTTCAGATGCATTATGAACTAGCAAGAATGATGGATGCAATGTTGAAAGGAAAAGTGACAGATGGATAAAATTTATTTGAATCGTATGCAGTTTTATGGATACCACGGTTTATTCTCCGAGGAGAATAAATTAGGACAGCGATTCAACGTAGACGTTGTATTGCACGTTGACTTAAAAAAGGCTGGTACAACCGATAATATGAAGGATTCCATTGATTACGGACATGCGTTTGAAATTGTACAGCATATAGTGGAAGGTAAATCTTATCATTTAATTGAAGCAGTAGCGGAAGCGATCGCTGAGCAATTATTGAAGACGTTTGAATTATTAGACGCTTGTACCGTCAAGGTTATTAAACCAGATCCTCCAATTGTCGGACATTACGAGTCGGTAGCTGTTGAGATATTTAGGGGGAGAGAGAAATGAACGAAGCATTTATAGCACTTGGTACAAATATCGAGCCACGTGCTTCATACATTGACGAAGCAATCAATGCACTTTTAAATAATCGTACAATTCAATTAGAAAGAAAATCTTCTATTTATGAAACAGCCCCTGTCGGCTATTTAGATCAAGCCGATTTTTTAAACATGGTAATAAAGGTTACTACGGATTTGTCGCCGAATGAGTTATTGGATCAATGCCAAGCAATTGAACAACGGTTAGGAAGGAAACGAACGATTCGCAACGGGCCACGAACGATCGATCTCGATATCTTGCTTTACAATCAGGAAAAGACACAAGCCGAGCATTTAGTTATTCCACATCCCCGCATGCATGAACGTGCTTTTGTACTTGTCCCATTAAATGAAATTGCTGCCGATGCCATCGTTCCTGGCTTTAATATAGAAGTAAAGGCCTTATTGGAAAAAAATCCGCAAGAAGAAATAGATGGTATAGTGTTATGGGAAAAGAAAAGTTCAACAAAATAAATAATGATACGCATATTCAATCGATATTGTTTCGATAGCATGTTAAAATAATTCAGAAGCAATAAGTGGGTTCTAAAATAGAATATATTCGCAGCTCATTTTTACGCAATACGTCGAATAAAATGTTTGCAGTTAGGAAGCAGAGAGGAAGCCTTGTTTGGTCGTAGTTAAAGTAGTTTTTTGGTTGCCGAAGATGCTAAGGTGGGAATTTACCGAACATGATGAGATAGAGGCGAGCGGGAGGTCTTCAAAAGCAGCTATAGTCTATATTTTACCGATTACCCTATCTATACGATTAGGGGAAGGTTTGCGATTGTGAAAACAATTAACTTCTATTGTTGTAATGCCTTTTGTAGAAAGGGTAAAGCAGAATGTTTACAATCGGTTTTGTTTGATTATGCTAATGATTGGAAGCTGTAACAAACGTTCTAAAAGATGTAATCGTGGAAGCTGGATGGAATTCTAGTTCCTTTTTTGTGTATGATAGGAATATATTAGGACAAATAAATAACGGAGTGATGAGTAGTGTCAGAAGAATTAAATGAACATATGAGGGTGCGACGGGAGAAGTTGGCTGCACATAAAGAACAAGGTCTTGATCCGTTTGGCGGGAGATTTTTACGAACACACCTAGCAGCTGAATTGCACGAAGGGTATGAGGCGTTTTCTAAAGAGGAGCTGGCAGAAAAAGCGGTTCAAGCAACAATTGCTGGGAGAGTAATGACAAAGCGTGGAAAAGGGAAAGTCGGCTTTGCTCATATTCAAGATTCAAGCGGGCAGATTCAACTGTACGTAAGAAAGGATGAAATAGGCGAAGCAGCATACGAAATATTTAAAACAATTGATATTGGGGATATTGTTGGTGTTACAGGGCTCGTATTTAAAACAAATGTCGGTGAGCTTTCAGTCCAAGTGAACGAATTTGAATTACTAACCAAATCATTGCGCCCTTTACCAGAAAAGTACCATGGCTTGAAAGATATTGAGCAACGCTATCGTCAACGTTACCTTGACTTAATTACAAATCTAGATAGTCGAGAAACTTTTGTAATGCGAAGCAAGATTATTCAGTCGATGAGACGTTACTTGGATGATCAAGGTTTCCTAGAGGTAGAAACACCCATGATGCATGCGATACCAGGTGGCGCTTCTGCACGGCCTTTCGAAACGCACCATAATGCTTTGGACATCCCATTGTATATGCGAATCGCAATTGAATTGCACTTAAAGCGTCTAATTGTCGGCGGGCTGGAAAAAGTTTATGAAATCGGCAGAGTGTTTCGTAATGAAGGGGTATCTACTAGACACAATCCGGAATTCACAATGATTGAGCTGTATGAAGCATATGCAGACTTTAATGATATTATGGAGCTAACGGAAAATGTCATTGCCCACATTGCTAAAGAGGTAAGAGGCAAAACGACGATTACGTATGGCGATTATGAAGTGGATTTAGAACCAAGGTGGAAAAGATTGCATATGGTAGATGCGGTAAAAGAGCATACAGGTGTAGACTTTTGGAAGGATATTCAAGATGATGAGGCAAGAGCCTTAGCAAAAGAGCATGGGGTAGATATTACGGATACGATGACATTTGGTCATATTGTAAATGAGTTTTTCGAGCAAAAGGTAGAAGAAAAGCTGATCCAGCCAACATTTATTTATGGACATCCTGTCGAAATATCTCCGTTAGCTAAAATGAATAAAGAGGATCGTCGCTTTACAGATCGGTTTGAGCTATTCATTGTTGGCCGTGAGCACGCGAATGCATTTAGTGAATTAAATGACCCTATTGATCAGCGCGAACGGTTTGAAGCCCAGATGCAAGAAAGAGCAGAAGGTAATGATGAAGCGCATTTAATGGATGAAGACTTTCTGGAGTCTCTTGAATACGGAATGCCACCTACCGGGGGATTAGGAATAGGTATTGATCGTCTTGTTATGTTATTAACTAATGCACCGTCCATTCGTGATGTACTGTTATTCCCACAAATGAGAAATAAATAAAGAGAAAAAAGAAGACTGTAAGCCATTCAACGAGGCTTTGAAAAGTCTTCTTTTTTTATTTTAAATATTTAATGTATATTAATGTGAAATATAAAGATGATAATGGATAGATTCTTCATTGTTAAACGCACGAAAGACTATTGGTTTCCCTTTGGATCATTAGGTAGTTAAAAACATTTTCAAAAAAGTAAAAAGATCGTTGACTTTAACAAAATGCCGTGGTATAGTTAAAAACGTTGTTAAAAACAGCGCAAAACAGTTTGGAAACAATTTAAAAGTTTTTTAAAAAAGCTATTGACTTCCCATTCGGAAGTGTGCTATATTATAAAAGTCGCCATTTTGGTTGACGGAAAAATTTGCTCCTTGAAAACTGAACAAAACAACTCGTATGTCAAGAGACGAAGAAACACCTCCGTGTTTCTTCGGAAGGTCAGCCTTTCTATTATGAAAGCTGACGATAAATGAAACAAGCTAAGACAATTGTATAAGATTAACGGTGTTAATCTTATTTCAAACTTACTTTTATGGAGAGTTTGATCTTGGCTCAGGACGAACGCTGGC
>NZ_JBPYCS010000015.1:0-71030 GCF_051846935.1 Virgibacillus sp. W0430 | reverse complement strand
CCCCCTACTTTAACCGTTCTACGTATTTTAATTGCTTGAATAATTTTGTCATGAATGATAACGTACATGTAAACTACAAATAATCTCTTCTTATTCTATCATAATGTTTTCATTCTGTTCATAATTGTTCAGCATAGGTAAGGACGTTCATGTTATAATAAGTTAGATTAAACAGCAAGAAAAATTTTAAAGGGGCAGATAAATATGCACATATTGAAAGTTGGAATAAATTATAAAACAACCCCTATAGAAATAAGGGAGAAGCTTGCTTTTTCCGATTCGACCATAGAAGACGCAATGATTCAATTAAAAAATCAAAAAAGCATTTTAGAAAATGTGATTATTTCAACGTGTAATCGTACAGAAATTTATGCTGTAGTAGATCAATTGCATACAGGTAGATATTATATTAAACAATTTTTAGCTGATTGGTTTGCTGTAGATAAAGACGTTTTTTCCACTTATTTGCATATTGTTGAAAATGATGGTGCTATTGAGCATTTATTTCGAGTCGTAGCAGGCTTAAACTCAATGGTTCTTGGAGAAACGCAAATTCTTGGTCAAGTACGGGATGCGTTTTTAAATGCGCAAAAAATTAAAACTACGGGTACGATTTTTAATGAACTTTTTAAACAAGCGATAACGTTTGCGAAACGTGCACATAAAGAGACTGCTATTGGTGAACAGGCTGTATCTGTCAGTTATGCCGCAGTAGAGCTCGCCAAGAAAATATTTGGAACACTTGAAAATAAACATGTTGTTATTATTGGTGCAGGTGAAATGGGTCAGTTAGCTGCGAGAAATCTGCATGGTGCTGGCGTAAGAAAGATGACTGTTGTTAACCGAACAATTGAACGAGCAGAACGGGTGGCAAAACAATTTCAAGCAAAAGCAAAAGCAGCAGAGCATCTGCTTGAAGTAGTAAAAGGAGCAGATATTTTAATTAGTTCAACTGGGTCGAAAACACCTATATTGACTAAACAAGCGCTTGCTCCGATACAAAAAATGCGGAAAGGGAAACCGTTATTTTTAGTAGATATCGCTGTACCAAGAGATCTAGACCCATCTATTGGTCAGTTAGACAGCGTTTTTCTTTATGATATTGATGATTTACAACATATCGTTGATGAGAACCTCGCAGCGCGCTCTGAAGCTGCAAGCGAAATTGAACAATTGCTCGAGGCAGAAATTGTTGCTTTTAAAAACTGGATAACTACTTTAGGGGTAGTTCCAGTCATCTCTGCTTTAAGAGAAAAAGCATTGGCGATTCAAGCAGAAACAATGGCAAGTATAGAAAGAAAAATGCCGGATTTGTCTGAACGGGAACAAAAAGTTCTAAATAAACATACAAAAAGCATTATTAATCAGCTGTTGAAAGATCCAATCATTCAAGCAAAGGAATTGGCTGGATCAAATCATTCGAATGAATCCCTCGCTTTGTTTATAGATATTTTCGGAATTGATGAAGAAGTAAAGAGAGAAGTAGAAAAGCAAGTTCATCAAACGAAAACGATGGCAAAACAAATCGGTAGTAAAAAAGCAACATTATCATTAATCGATAAAATCATTCCGAATTAATGAGAAAGGAAATGCTATGTTTGCTGCAAAGTGGCTGTACGAAATTATTCTTTTCATTTATGGCATGAGCTTAATTGGCTATTTTATCGATTTTATAAAGAGTAACCAAAGGATAAATAATCTAGCCTTTTGGCTATTAAGTATCGTTTGGCTTATTCAAACGATACTTTTATATAACCAGACGTTTATCGTAAAAAACTTTCCAATTTTAACTTTAAACGATGGTTTATTTTTTTATGCTTGGATACTAATTTTCTTTTCATTAGTTATTAACCGCTTGTTTTCGATTCACTTTATAACACTATTTACGAACTTATTTAGCTTCTTTATTTTATTGTTATCGATCTCTTTAAACGCCCAGCATGAGGTGTATGAACAGGGTGCTCAGTTTGTACACGAAATCCTTATTATTCATATTACGCTCGCTATTATATCTTATGGTTTTTTTACGATATCATTTTTACTTGCACTCATGTATTTACTCCAGTATAAATTTCTCAAAAGTAAACGAGGGATTCGGTTTATGTGGCGATTTGGGGATCTTCCTAAACTGGATACCTTTTCATTTGTATGTGTAGTCATTGGTGTGCCATTATTACTTATCGGTATTATTTTAGGTGTAGTATGGGCTTATGTTTCAAATGCTGAGTTTTATTGGCTAGATTTAAAAACATTAGGTTCCATTCTTGTTTTAAGCGTTTATATATTGTATTTAATTTTATGGGTTGGTAAAGGCTATCGAGGAAAACCAATATCACTGTATAATGTAGGAGCGTTTCTAGTGTTGTTAGTAAACTTTTTCTTATTTGGCGTTTTTTCTAATTTTCACTTTTAATAAAATAACAATGGTTCATAGAAAAGGTACTACCTAATCAAACGTTCGAGGAGAGTTGACATGCGAAAATTCATCGTTGGTACGAGACAAAGCAATTTAGCATTAACACAAACAAAAATGGTTATTGATTTGTTGCAACAAACAAAGATGGAAAATGCGTTTGAAATAAAAGAGATAAGTACAGAGGGAGATCGTAAGCTAAATGTTCCCCTTGCAGGCTTAGGTTCAGGTGGGGTGTTTATTCAAGATATAGAAAAAGCATTATTAAATGAAACCATCGACCTTGCTGTACATAGCCTGAAGGATTTACCTCTGAATATGCAGGATAAACTTGTTATTGCGGCAATTCCCACAAGAGAGAATGCAGCAGATGCTTTCCTCGGTCGAAACAATGTAAAGTTAAAAGATTTAAAACGTGGTGCTGTAATAGGTACGAGTAGCATGCGTCGTGCTGCTCAAATAAGAGCGATCAGACCAGATCTTAAAACAAAATGGATTCGCGGAACGGTTGAATCTCGAATTGAACAGCTACAACAAGGGGATTTTGATGCAATAATACTAGCTGTTGCAGGGCTTAAACGCCTTGGTATGGATGAAGAAGTAATTACGGAACAGCTCCCACTTGATACGTTTGTACCAGCAGCAGGTCAAGGAGCATTAGCTATCCAATGTCGAAAAGACGATAAAGAGTTAATAACAGCTTTACACCAAATAAACGATCATGACGCTTATCGTTCGATAATGACAGAACGCCAATTTGTTAAATTAATGGATGAATCTGATCAAGCACCAATTGGGGCATATGCCTATGTGGAAGGTGAAAGAATAATTTTACATGCAACGATAGCATCTGTTGACGGCGATACATTTTTAAAAGAAACGACCATTGGCTCAAGTAGTAATGAGGTTGCTCAATTAGCTGCAGAAAAGTTCATAAAGCAAGGTGCTAAAGAACTAATTGAAGCTGCGAAAAAGGAGTTAAATTCGTAATGTCGTTTCACTTGCAGCAAAAAAAGATTGTAATTACGAGAGAGCAGAAGCAGGCTCAGTTGTTTTCTAAAAAAATTAAGAAATCTGGTGGAGATCCAATTGAAGTACCACTATTGCAAATTCATTGTAAGCCATTAGAAGAAAAACAACGTAATCTGGACTTATCTCAATACGATTGGATCATTTTTACGAGTGCAAACGGTGTTGAGTGTTTTTTTAAAGCCTTCTCACGTATTGAGCTTACGGCGTCGATAGCCGTTGTAGGCCATAAAACAGAACAATCGTTACTAAAGCGTGGCTATCGTGCAGACTTTATTCCTTCAATTTATAATGCAGAAGCTCTTGCGGAGGAATTTATTAATAAAAATGATATTGTAAAAAGGGTGTTGCTCGTTAGAGGTAATCGATCTCTTAACCTTATACCAGTAAAATTTAAAAAGCACGGCATCCCGTTTGATACGATTGAAGTATATGAAACAGGTATTAATACAAATTCAAACGAAAAGCTGCAAACACATTTTCAAACTAATGATGCAATTGATTTTATAACCTTTACAAGCCCATCAACGATTGATGCCTGTATGCAACTCGTTAACGATAAGCACGTTAAAGAGAACATCCTTTCAACAGTTTGTGTTTGCATCGGTTCAACAACTGCAAGCGAAGCGAAAAAGGCTGGCTTTCGTACAATTATCGTTCCAGATTTGTTTACAGTTGAAGGAATGATTAAAAGTATCCGTACTTATTTAAATAATGAAAGGACAGATTGCCTACATGGAAAGTAAGATGAATTATTCACGTCATCGTCGTTTACGTTCATCAAAAGCGATGCGCTCAATTGTACGTGAAACGACTTTACAACCTGAAGATTTTATTTATCCGATGTTTGTTGTAGAGGGAGAGCAAATAAAAAATGAAGTTCCCTCAATGCCTGGTGTATATCAGCTCTCAATTGATCAATTGAAAGAAGAAATTGAGGCGATTGTATCTTTAGGAATAAAAGCGATCATGCTGTTTGGGGTACCAAGTGAGAAGGACGAGCAAGGTACAGGGGCATTTACCCACGAAGGGATTGTACAAAAGGCAATTCGTTCGGTAAAAGCTACATTTCCTGAACTGTTAGTTGTAGCCGATACGTGCTTATGCGAATATACGACACACGGACATTGTGGCGTTATTGAAAACGAGGATGTTCATAACGATCTTTCGTTGCCGCTATTGGCAAAAACTGCAGTATCGCAAGCAGAAGCTGGTGCAGATATTATCGCACCATCAAACATGATGGATGGTTTTGTAATAACGATACGGAACGCACTTGATGCGAACGGGTATGAACATATTCCAATTATGTCTTATGCGGTTAAGTACGCTTCTTCGTTTTACGGCCCCTTTCGAGATGCAGCTGATAGCACACCGCAATTTGGGGATCGAAAAACATACCAAATGGATCCGGCAAATCGATTGGAAGCATTGCGTGAAGCTGCTTCAGATGTCGAAGAAGGTGCAGATTTCTTAATTGTTAAACCTGCATTAGCTTATTTAGACATTATTCGTGATGTGAAAAACAATGTAAACGTACCGGTTGTAGCTTATAATGTAAGCGGCGAGTATGCAATGGTAAAGGCAGCAGCACAAAACGGTTGGATTAATGAAAAGGAACTCGTGCTCGAAAAATTGACAGCAATGAAACGTGCCGGAGCTACTTTGATTTTAACTTATTTTGCTAAAGCAGCTGCCGAATGGTTAAACGAATAAAATAGATGAGGTGATTGCACATGAAAGAATTTCAAAATTCTATAGATGCGTATAAAGAATCGGTTGACTTAATGCCTGGGGGAGTAAATTCACCAGTTCGAGCGTTTAAATCGGTAGGAATGAGCCCTATTTTTATGGAATCTGGAAAAGGCTCTAAAATTTATGATGTTGATGGAAATACGTACATTGATTACGTATTAAGCTGGGGGCCACTTATCCTTGGTCATGCCGATGATCGCGTCGTTACGAAATTGAAAGAATCTATAGAAAAAGGAACAAGTTTTGGAGCACCTACGAAAATGGAAAACAAGCTAGCAAGTCTTGTAATGGATCGTGTGCCCTCCATTGAAATGATTCGTATGGTAAATTCAGGAACAGAGGCTACGATGAGTGCCTTACGATTAGCTAGAGGCTATACCGGTAGAAATAAAATAGTAAAGTTTGAAGGGAATTATCATGGTCATGGTGATTCTTTACTAATAAAAGCAGGATCAGGTGTAGCCACGTTAGGCTTACCCGATAGTCCGGGTGTCCCCCCGGCTGTAGCAGAGCAAACGATTACTGTGCCTTATAATGACATAGACAGTGTCCATTATGTGTTTGAGAAGTATGGAGACGATATTGCTGCTGTAATTGTTGAGCCGGTATCAGGGAATATGGGGGTTGTTGTTCCGAAAGCTGAGTTCTTACAGCAATTAAGATCGATAACAGAAACGAATGGAAGCTTGCTTATTTTTGATGAAGTAATGACAGGGTTTCGAGTAGGCTATCATTCCGCTCAAGGTTACTTTGGCATTACACCAGATATAACTTGTTTAGGAAAAGTAATCGGCGGAGGATTACCTGTTGGTGCTTACGGTGGTAAACGTGAAATTATGGAACGTATTGCACCCTTTGGCGATATTTACCAAGCGGGGACGCTGTCCGGTAATCCGCTCGCAATGACAGCTGGATATGAAACACTTCAGGCAGTAAATGAATCGGACTATAAGGAAATGAATGAAAAAATTGACCAATTAATAGCTGGCTATAAAAAAGCAGCGAACAAAAATCAAATAAATATCCAAATTAATCGTGCTGGATCTATGGTAGGTATCTTTTTTAATGATGAGCCTGTACATAATTATGAAACAGCGCAAAAGTCAAACCTTGAATTATTTGCACAATATTATCGGGGAATGATAGAGGAGGGTGTCTTTTTACCACCTTCTCAATTTGAAGGATTGTTTTTATCTACTGCCCATACAAAAGAGGATATAGAGCGAACGATACAAGCGGTAGAAAAAGTTTTTGCTTCCCTTAAGTAAAATTAAAAGTCTAAAAGGTTTATATCCATATTTTTGGTGTTCTTTGCAAATGACGATGGTGATGTATTTTAAGACGAGGAATACTTAATAAATAAGTAGAATAAAAACATGAAAGCTTGCGCCCTTATTTCGCTGACTTGCACTACAGCCGACAGGCTTTCCGCGGTTACTGCCTCCGCTTCTGTAGCTTCTCTATTCGGTCGCTACAGCGATCTTCGGATGCGTGCTCTTACCACAGGAGTCCGTCGATTTTTGATCCAGTCAGCTTAAAGAGTGGGTATAGCCTTATTGCACACACTTCCATGCCGTTTAAAAAGCAGCGAAAGGTTTGATTAAATCAACCCTTTCGCTGCTTTTGTTCCAATTACTTATTTACGCACTTTTCCGTTGTAAAGGTTCAATATGTTTTTTATGGTATCGGTTACCTAAATAACGGAGAATAAAAAACTGAGCAACAATACCAATAATTAATAATACGATGCTACTACCTATAATTGTGTAAGACAAGTACATTACGCCTGTTAGAGCTGCCGGAACAATTGCATAAGGCATTTGTGTTTTCACGTGTGCGATGTGATCTGATCCAGCAAATATAGAAGCCATCACTGTCGTATCTGAAATTGGTGAGACGTGATCACCAAATATAGCCCCTGCAAAAACGGCACCAATTGCCATATGAATTAAAGGCTCTCCGCCAATACTATAAGCTAAAGGAATCGCAACTGGTGTTAAAATAGCCATCGTACCCCAAGAAGTTCCTGTTGCAAAAGAAATAAACATAGCAATTATAAAAACTAAAAACGGTAGCAAGGCTGGTGTCATCCAGCTCTCTGTTGAATTAACAACAAATTCAGCGGTACCTAACACGTCTGTTACCGTCCCAATTGACCAGGCTAATACGATTATAATTAACGCAGGTAACATAGTGCTAATACCACCGAGTAACGTTTCTTCAATCTTTTGGAAGCCAGCACCTTGAATTAACGCTAATATAATACCAACTGTTGACATTGCAAATGCACCCCAGGTCAGTGCAATGGAAACATCTGTGTCTGCTAGAGCATTCATTATTGATTTGCCCTCTGCACCGCCCCCAGTATACCAAAGTCCCCAAATACTTACGGAAATAAGCGTAACAAGCGGTAAAATAAAATTCCAAACACTACCGCCTTCTTTTTTAAACGGTTCCCCAAGGTCTTGCTCAACAGAGGATAGAGGCGTAGAACCTTCGGCAATGAGTTGACCAGTCGTTTCTGCACGGTGTTCTGCTTTTGCCATCGGTCCAAAGTCTTTCCCTAAAATAATCATCGGAACAGCAAATAAACATAAAATAGCATAAAAATTCCATGGAATGGATTGTAAAAAGGCAAAATAAGGCTCAATACCAACGATCGCAGCACTAGCCATTGCTCCGGCGATTAGTGAAACTTGAAAACCGATCCAGTCGGACACCGGGCCGATTGTCGCCATTGGAGCGGCTGTTGTATCAAGTACGTAAGCAAGCTTCTCTCTAGAAACCTTCTTTTTTCCTGTAATATCTTTGGAAGCGTTACCAACAATAACGGAGTTAACATAGTCATTAAAGAAGATAAGAATACCTAAAACGTAAGGTAAAAATAATACTCGTTTTTTCGTTGTTAGTTTCTTTTCAAGCAAACGAATTAACCCTTCTGATCCGCCTGTTTTGAACATGAAAGCGGCTCCAATTCCTAATAGAGCAACCATCACTAAAAATCGAGCATTCCATTCATCAACCATAACATCCTTCATCCAAGTAAAAGTTAAGCCGACAGCAGAAAACGGATTTCCGCCTGCAGCAATTATGCCGCCAATCCAAATACTAATAAATAATGAAATAAGTACACGTCTTGTAATAATTGCCAATATTACTGCAACAATCGGTGGTACGATAGATAAAAGCTCCACTTCAAAATTCCCCCTTTTTTGTCTATTCCTTGAAAAAGATGTTAAAAGAGAGTATATCAAATAGAATCTGTATAGTAAAGATGTTCTGAAAAGATAAAAACAGAGAGAATATAAATTAGTCTTATGCGCATGTTGTGAAATTGGCATAAACGATTCTTTTTTTTCATATAGTTAATAACATATATGGAATTGCTTTGCCGAAAGGAGGAAATAGCTTGTCAAAAGAACGAGCAGTTTTCAGCTTTGATTTGCATGAGTCTCTTTATTTTGAAAAGGGACAGGAAGTTGCAGAAATGTTAAGCATATCTTTAGAGCCAAATATTTCTATCCAACCGTTTAATGAATATGTATCTATCCGTGGGGTAATCGAGCTCCAAGGAGATTACAAGAAATCCGACGAATTAGCCGAAGAAACAGATCGTTTGGAAGCATATGAAACACACAATTCCTTACGTTATGTAGAAAAAATTTCGGATATGGAAAATGGAAAGCTGTTCTTTTCTCACCGGTTTCCTGTAGAAATATCCGTTCCTGCAAATCGAGTAAGCGATCTAGACGATATTACAGTAGATGTCGATGCGTTTGATTATGAGCTACCAAGTAACGGTCTCTTAGTTTTAAAATCTACAATAAAAATCAATGGCATTAATGAGGATGAAGAGATTGGAACAATGCGAGAAGAAACACAAAACGACCAACTTGAATACGAAGAACGTAAACGAGAAGAAGCGAACACTCGATCCGTAGAGGACCGTATGAATTCTTCTAATGATTTTGTGGAATCCCCCAATTTTGAACTTGATATAAAAACTAATGAACAGCAAGCTGAGAAACCTGTTGCAGAAGGAGAAAAAGATCGGTTTTTATTTAAGCAAACGGAATCAATCCAACAATTTATGAAAAAAGATGAACAGGTAAATGAGTTAAAGTCTACGGAAGAATTAAATAAAGAAATCGAGCTACATAGTGAGCTTGAAAATAGTGCAGAGACGAATTTACAAATAGAGGCTAAAGAAAGTGATGCAGAAGAAGCTGATTTGAACGCAATTGACAGCCTGAATTATTTATCTGATATGTTTCGTAATGAAGCAGAAGAACAGTATTCGAGCATGCGCTTATGTATTGTTCAAGAAGAAGATACAATTGAAACGATCTCCAAAAGATATGAAGTACCAGCGTTACAAATTGTAAATAAAAATAAATTAGTAGATGCTGACTTAACACCAGGGCAATTACTGTATATTCCATCAGTTAATAAGTAAATACACATCCCCCTTAGTTGACCAATTCAAGGGGGGTGTATACTTTCTTTTATTGATTGAGTAAGGAGCTGATAAAATGGCCGAAATCTATGACATATGCAATACATATGGGATTACACCTGAGCACGTAACAGCGAATAGTTCAAACGTTTATAAAATCCAGGATCAAGGTTATTTTTTCGCATTAAAGAAAAGTTCTTTAACAAATGCCACATTGAAAAACTGGGTAAATGTGCTTCATGAAGCACATTACTATCATTTAACGTGTATTCCGCCTGTTTTCCTAACAAAACAGAATCAATTATACGTTAGAAAAAATTCTGACATCTATTATTTAACACCGTGGATAAATGAAACAGAACAAGTAACATTGGGCCAAATGTTCAGTTGTTTAGGTGAAATTCATCAAAAAACTAAAAAAAAATATAATGTAGAGAACGAAGATATTCCTAGACAGTTTGCTGCCTATAGATCTGCTTGTAGTCAATTACAAAGACGCCTTATTCACTATATAGAACAGTTTGAAAGCGTGCATTTCATGTCACCTATTGAACTCCAAGTATGCACACACTTTCATAAGGTTGAGCAGGCAATTAAACTTACACTAGAACATGTGGAACGTTTTTTACAAGAAATATCGACTACAAAAGAATGGAGTATAAGCTTATGTCATCGAAATATAACGAGAAGCCATTTTATAACAAATAATATGACATATTTAATAAATTGGGAGCAAAGCTATTACGATCAACCAATGGTCGACTTGCTAGCTTTATTTTGTGATGAGATTCAAAATAACGGTGCATCAGCAGAGCAATTAAAGCTAGCATATGATGAATATACGACCTATAATAAGCTGTCATTGAGCGAATTATATTATTTACTAATTCATTTATTAAATCCGGTAGATTATATCGAGTTAATTAAGGAATACTCAAACAAGACGATGGATCGGACAATGCTTGAACACGTTCAGCTACTGGAGAAATCCTTTCGCAAAATTAATTTTGGGATAGAATGGAATAATATATTGGAATTAGACTTTCAATTAAATCCATTCTAAATAAAATGCAATAAATAGCCCAACTAATAGTCCGAGTAAAAATACGTCAAATGTCGTTGGAAAAAATAGTGTACGTATCAATTGGAAGATTAATATTGGTAATGTACAGTTTTCTATGACATGAATACAATGTCTGCACCACGGTGGTAAACGATAGCGATAATGGCGCGCCACATAAGACACCTCACTTTTTTAATTTCTTTAAGTATTATATGACTAGCATAAGCTACACCGTGCGTTCATTCGTATTAAAGTTGCATTTATTTAGAAAACTGGTTAAAATAGATGTAATTTCATCCCGTAATGCAAATGAAAGGGATTAGTATAAAACAATTATCCAACAGAGAGGAAAACAATGGTGGGAGTTTTCTGGAAAAATGTTTTAGAAGTCACCCTTGATGCAACTTCTTTGAACTAGGAGTAGAAGAATGTCGGATCGATATCCGTTATCAATGATTGAGTGTGTATAATGAAATGAGTATCAATGCATTTCATTTGCAAACAAAGGTGGTAACACGGAATTTAAATCTTTTCGTCCTTTATTATAGGGAGAAAAGATTTTTTTAATGGAAATAATGGAAAAATTGAAGGAGGAAGTACATATGGAAGGAAAACAGGCGTTTCTTCCGCCGAAATACGATCCCGAAACGGTGGAGTCTGGGCGGTATGAATTTTGGATTAAGGGGAAGTTTTTTGAAGCAAGTGGTTCAGAAGACAAGGAACCATTTACAATTGTTATACCTCCACCTAATGTCACCGGGCGATTGCATTTAGGACATGCTTGGGATACAACAATGCAAGATACAATTGCTCGAATGAAGCGAATGCAAGGGTATGATGTGTTATGGCTTCCGGGTATGGATCATGCTGGAATAGCTACACAAGCAAAAGTAGAGGCTAAACTAAAAGAGCGTAATCAAACAAGATACGAGCTTGGTAGGGAGAAGTTTTTAGAGACGAGTTGGGAATGGAAGGAAGAATATGCGGCGTTTATTCGAGATCAGTGGGGAAAGCTTGGCCTCGGCTTGGATTATTCTCGTGAGCGATTTACGCTTGATGATGGTTTATCTAGCGCGGTTCAGGAGGTTTTCATAAAATTATATGAAAAAGGCTTAATTTATCGTGGCGAATATATTATTAATTGGGACCCGCAAACAAAAACGGCACTATCGGATATTGAAGTAATTTATGAAGAAGTACAAGGAAAGTTCTACCATATGCGTTATCCGTTAAAGGGAAGCGACGAATCAATTGAAATTGCTACAACTCGACCAGAAACGATGTTAGGCGATACAGCAGTTGCTGTTCACCCAAAAGATGAGCGATATAAGCATTTAATCGGTAAAAAGATCGTCTTGCCAATTGTCGGTAGAGAAATAGAGATTGTGGCAGACGATTATGTCGATATGGAATTCGGTTCTGGCGCCGTAAAAATAACACCTGCACATGATCCAAACGATTTTGAAATTGGTAATCGACATAACTTAGAACGTATTTTAGTAATGCATGAAGATGGGACAATGAATGAAAATGCTGGAAAATATGAAGGAATGGATCGTTTCGAATGTCGCAAACACATTGTAAAAGATTTGCAGGACATGGGGGTATTGTTTAAGGTTGAGGATCATACGCATCAAGTCGGACATTCCGAGCGTAGCGGTGCAGTCGTAGAGCCATATTTATCAACACAATGGTTTGTTCATATGCAACCACTTGCAGATGCAGCCGTTGAATTACAACGTAGTGAAGAAAAAGTAAACTTTGTTCCTGAAAGATTTGAAAAAACATATTTACATTGGATGGACAATATTAGAGATTGGTGTATTTCTCGTCAATTGTGGTGGGGACATCGGATTCCGGCTTGGTATCATAAAGATACGAAAGAAGTGTATGTTGGAAAGGAACCACCTTCAGATCGTGAGAATTGGGATCAAGATGAAGATGTACTCGATACATGGTTCTCTTCAGCTTTATGGCCTTTTTCTACAATGGGATGGCCGGATGAAAATGCGGAGGACTTTAAACGGTACTTTCCAACCGACGTACTTGTAACGGGATACGATATAATTTTTTTCTGGGTAGCACGCATGATCTTTCAATCCAAAGAATTTACTGGAGAACGGCCATTTAAAGACGTACTTATTCATGGATTAATCCGTGACTCGGAAGGACGTAAAATGAGTAAATCGCTTGGGAATGGTGTCGACCCTATGGATGTTATTGAAAAGTATGGTGCAGACTCTTTGCGTTATTTCTTATTAACTGGCTCGACTCCAGGACAAGACCTACGCTTTTATTGGGAAAAGGTTGAATCTACATGGAATTTTGCAAACAAAGTTTGGAACGCATCTCGTTTTGCAATAATGAATTTAGACGGGTTTACCTATGAAGATATTGACTTATCAGGAAATTTAAGCCTTGCAGATCAATGGATACTTACTCGGTTAAATGAAACAATTGACCATGTAACTAAAAACACGAATAAATATGAATTTGGTGAAGCAGGACGTTACTTGTATAATTTTATTTGGGACGATCTGTGTGACTGGTATATTGAGATGGCGAAGCTACCTTTATATGGAGAAAATGAAGCGGATAAACAGACAACGAAATCCGTACTAGCACATGTTTTAGATCAAACGATGCGAATGCTGCACCCATATATGCCGTTTATTACAGAAGAAATATGGCAGCAGCTGCCACATGAAGGACAATCGATTACGATCGCCGAATGGCCAGTAGTAGACGAAGCGTTTCATAATCAAGAGGCTGCCCGCGAAATGGATCGTTTAGTGTCCATTATAAAATCTGTTCGTACAATCCGTGCCGAGGTAGACACGCCAATGTCTAAGCAAGTTACGATGCTTATTCAAGCAGAAAATGATGAGATCGTTAGAGAGCTTGAAAGCGAACGGATTTATTTAGAAAAGTTTTGTAATCCGAGCACTTTAAAAATAGCCTCTGCCATCGATGTTCCGGAAAAAGCTATGTCAGCAGTGGTAACGGGCGCAGAAATCTACCTTCCTTTAGAGGGGCTCATTGATTTTGATAAAGAAATTGAACGGCTTGAAAAAGAGTTAGAAAAATGGACTAAAGAAGTGGAGCGCGTTCAAAAGAAATTAACAAATACTGGGTTTGTTAACAAAGCACCAGAGCACGTAGTTGAAGAAGAAAAACGGAAAGAAACAGATTACGTAGATAAGCAGAAAAAAGTACAACAACGATTGAATGAATTAAAAGGGAAGTAATGGAAAAAAAGAGGCTGCATATTTAGCTTTAACGAAGTTTAATGGTTCCAGCTTATCATTTTGTTGATAAGTCGGAACCATATCTTTTTAATTTGTTTCTTTGGCAAATGACGTTGGTCAACTATTTTAAGTGGATTTTCGACCAACGTCATTATGATTAACCTATTTGTCTTTAATCCATTTATGTCATAGCAAACAATTACGCCAATTGATTTTTAATATGTGTAACGTACGTTTTTAATAGGTTAATATCGCTTACGGCACTTAAAATTCTTGAACCAACAACATCCTCAATTTCATTAAAAAGTAATTGGCCGTTATTTCCAATTAAAAAATCAATTCCGACTAAATCAAAATCGAAATGATCGATTATTTTTTGTATTAAAATGCGTTCCTTATAATTAAGAGGATACCACGTAGCTGTTCCACCAAGCTTATAGTTGGCTCTAAAATCATGCTCGTTTTTTCTTAATACCGCCCCAATTATTTCTTTACCAATTACAAATACACGAACATCACAACCGAGCTTAACGTTACAAGTTTGTACGATATAATCAGTTGATTGCAAGCTGTTTCGGCAATTTTCCCATTCCTGTTCATTCGAAATATAAAAAACTTGTTTTCCACTACGACCTGTAGCTTCTTTAACGACAAAAGGGAACGGAAAAGGAGGATAACATTGTTCTATATTTTTCGTACAGAAAATAGTATCTACCATCGGTATGTTTAAACTGCTTACTTCTTGATACGTCCATGCTTTATGGTTCGTCAGCATTGCAACGTTCAATTTATTGAACACCTTTACTCCCAATCCGATTAAGTTCATTTGGATTACCGGTTCTATTGTCCTAATAACAGCAAAGTCAGGTAATTGGACACTTGTATTACGGTACTGTACGATACGTTGATTGTTTATAATCCCTAGATTTAGATATTCTCGTACGATTAACGTGAGCGAGACATTTTGCAATGCTGCCTCTTTAATAAACCAGTCTATATATGCTTTATTCTCTGCCGCATCTTTTTTAGTATAAATAATCCAGCCATTATAACCCATGATTCTTCTTCCTGCCATTCATTATTTTTAAAATATATGCGATTATGTCATCAGCAACATTAATTTTCGTACAGTCGTACATATTACGAATATGTGCATTTGAATTTACTTCACAAATAATCGGACTATTGTTTGCACCGATTAATAAATCAACGCCAGCGAAATCGGCATGAATTGCTTTTGCAGCAGCGATGGCCATTTTACTCTCAGATTCAGAGGGCTGATACGCTTCCATTGTTCCCCCTGCACTTACGTTTGCTCGAAAATCATTTAAGGACGTCCGCTTCATTGCGGCAACTACTTGATCACCTACTACGTGTAAGCGCAAATCCTGTCCATAGCTTGAGGATACAAATGCTTGAAACATAAACGGCTTTCCTTGCAATGCTGCGACTTTATTTAGGAGATCCTTTTTATTATCTATTAAATAAACTTGTTGACCAAAGGAACCGAATGCTTCTTTTACGATCATCGGAAAGCCGAACTTGTTAATTGCTAAGTCGATACTATTTTCGTTAACCGTATTTGAATTAAAAAACGTTTTTGGAGCAATAATTGTATCAGGAACAGGGAGTTTGTTTGCTACAAGCATTTGATAGGTAGTGATTTTGTCATCGCTAATTGCAATCGTTTCCGAGCTATTAAACAGGCGAACTCCTAGTAATTCAAGCTGTTTAGCTAAGTATATATCTTTATCGGTAAATACAACATAGTCAGGAAGACGTTGCTCTTTATGTATTATATCCAAGTCATTCTTTGCTAAAAGAGCATGTAATTCATCGTTTTTAAAAATTGTTGTTGTACTGCTCTGTTTTGCAGCTGCTATTTGAATCCATTCTGCAAGTTCACGGAATTTTGGTCCGGGAAGCTGCCCATTATATATGATCCATCCATGTAATGTCACTTCGTGTTTTCCTCTCTAAATCAATTGCTTATCCATATTTTTCATTGCTATAATCATTCTAATAGAAACAAGACCTTTTACAAAGAAAAGTGGTGCTTTAATGTTTAAAGAGCTTATACAAGTTGAACGTTTTTTCACAAACCGACAATCACTTGGAATAAAGCCTGGACTGGAACGAATGCGGTATTTGTTAAAGCTTGTAGGGAGTCCAGAATCTGATCTGAACGCAATTCATATCGCAGGAACAAATGGAAAGGGTTCAACTGTCCAGTTTATTAAGCGTGCATTACGTGAAAATGGATATAATGTTGGGGTTTTTACTTCCCCTAGCTTTACTGGACTGCTAGGACATATACAAAAAAATGAAGCTGCTATTTCATCAGAAGAGTTTTTAGATATTATAAATGGTCTTTATCCGTTTATTCTTAAAATGGATGAACAACAAAATGGACCAACAGAATTTGAAATATTGACAGTAGTTGCTTTTTTATATTTTCAAAAAGAAAAAGATTTACATGTTACAATTATTGAGGCAGGAATGGGTGGGAGAGAGGATACAACGAATTGTATAACCCCAATACTTTCGATAATAACAAATATAGCGCTGGATCATACTGCGTTCTTAGGTACTACTCCGACTGCTGTCGCTTATCATAAGGCAGGAATTATAAAAAAACAACGACCTGTTATATTAGGCACTGTTAGCCAAACGGTTGAAGACGTTATAAAAAAAGAGGCTTTAAACAAAGATGCATGTTTATTCCAGATTGGAACGCATTTTACATACGAACAAATAACACAAAAATATAACGAGCAATCGTTTATATGGAGCGGGGGGGAACATGCATTTAAAACAGACATTCAGCTTGCTGGGGAGCATCAAGCTCACAATGCATCACTTGCTTTGATGGCATTAGAAATTTTGGAACATAAAGGGTTTTCTATGAATTGGAAGAAAAACATTGAAGGTTTAAAGACAACAACGATAGAAGGGCGGTTTGAGACAATCCACAACCATCCGACAATAATTTTAGATGGTGCGCATAACCCAGCAAGTATTCGCGCTTTTTTACATACTGTCGCGATGCGTCCAACAAAAGAACGACAGGTAATATTTGCAGCCTTCAAAGATAAAGCGATTGATCAAATGCTTCTCGATTTATACGAATGGTTTCCATCGCTCGTTGTTACAACATTCCCTCATCCGCGCGCGGCTGGAAAAGACGAATACGCTCAATCTAACTTTACGTTCGTTGAAGATTGGCAATGGTTGCTAAATGAAATAATAAAAGAAACGAGTGAAAAGGAGTATTATATTACAGGGTCTTTACATTTTATCTCTCTAGCTAGAAAATATATTAGCCAAGCTAAAAATCAATAATAAGCGCGTTTTTTGTAAAACGATTTAATTATATGGTGACAAATTGTTCCTTACTTTTTATATAAAATATGCTAGATTGAAAGAAATTACTCTAGCAAAGTGAGTGGGCGATATGAAAAACAATAATAAACAGCCACAAACGAATTCAACAAGCAAGGAAAATGAATCCCCTCCAGTTATTGATTGGCAACGTGATTACGAGCCTAGCGGTTTTAAAAAAACAGAGCGTCATTCCAATGGTTTTTGGGTTAAAATAAAGCCGATATTTTTAGCAGTTATATCTGCGGTGGCTATTGGAATAGTTTTGGGTAGTATTATGCTTAATCTTTTTACAACTGTAAAAAATGACAGTGAACCACCTGGGACAAGCCCGGCATCCATTCAAACGACAGAGGAAAATGACGAAGAAGAGAGCAAGACGAATCGTGCTTCAGATCATAGGAAAGAAACTGAAATTAAGTCTATGCAAGCGTATGTTATTCAGGGTGGGGTTTTTAAGGAACAACCGAATGCAGAGGAATGGTTACACACGTTTCAAACAGAAGGGCATAATGGTGTTATATGGAATAGAGATGATGAATTTTACGTAATTCTTGGACTTTTTACAACGAAAGAGAAGGCAAGCCGGCAAGTAATAAAAATTAAAGAACAAGGATTGGATGCATTTGTTAAACAGTGGACAACTGATTCAGTACGCGTTAATTTAAATGAAGAAGAAGAACAGTTGGTATTACAATTTCAAGAAATTTGGCTGCACTTTATGAAAGCTTTGGAGACGCACCAATTAAACGAATCATCCTGGGAAGATAAATTAAATAAGCTAGCACTCGAAAAAGAGTCATTTATACAATTACATAAAAAGACATCTGATCTTCTTCAAGACCTCAATCAGAAATCAGCTAAAGAAGTACAATTCGCCTTATTAAAAGCTTGGCACCACTTCGATGAAGCGATACGTGAAGAAATGAATGAATGAAAAATGATTTTCCGTTAGTATATTTGTGTATTTGTTTGCTTTCACCATATAAAAGTAAGCTAATTGTTAAACCTTCTATGTGATTCTTTCTTTTTCATAATTGGTGCTCCCTTAATAAACGACTTATGATACATATAAGCAAAATACAGGGAGGGCTATTGATGAAAGTATCACCAATTATGATTAAGAACGTACCAAAAGAAGATCGGCCACGTGAACGATTAATTTCTTTAGGATCGAATCATTTGTCAAACCAAGAATTGCTTGCAATTTTATTAGGAAGTGGAACGAGACAAGAGTCTGTTATGGATTTGTCCTATCGATTACTCATGCATTTCGAAGGTTTAAAGCTATTAAATGACGCTACGATTGAAGAATTAACCGCGATCAAAGGAATTGGGCCGGCAAAGGGCGTAGTCATTCTAGCGGCAATTGAACTCGGCAGGAGAATGCATCAATACAAGCCAGAGGACACGTATATTATTCGCTCTCCAGAAGACGGCGCTGATTACGTTATGGAAGAAATGCGGAATTTAAATCAAGAGCATTTTGTTGTATTATTTCTAAATACGAAAAATCAAATTGTACATCGGCAAACAATCTTTATCGGCAGCTTAAACGCTTCAATTGTTCATCCTAGGGAAGTATTCCGCGAAGCTGTAAAACGATCGGCAGCTTCAATTATTTGTGCCCATAATCACCCATCAGGCGATCCGTCCCCATCTCAAGAAGATATCCACGTCACTAAAAGACTCGTACAGGCTGGTAAAATGATTGGAATTGAACTTCTCGACCATTTAATTATTGGGAATAAACGGTTCGTATCGTTAAAAGAGAAAGGATATATAGGATAACTCGGCTTAGCATAGTAGTAGTCCATATGTTCGATATGATAAGGAACTGCTGCTTCAATTTTTAAAAAAGAAATGATACCCCTATCTATTTTATGTTTTTTTTCGTATAATTGAATAGATGTAAATGAACGCGCCATTTCACACATTGAAAGTGGCGCTTTATTTGGGAAAGAGCATATAAAAGAACGTTAATAGAGAGTAGAAGCTTCCTACAATATGGAAAATTTATATTTTGTACGTACTTTTCCTTCTCGTAGCGTAGCAAAGCAAAACCTGTTCATTATTCAGCTTGTATGAATTTTTTAAACGAACGCAAACTATACGTTCGTTTTTACTACAGTTTATACATCATAGAATGGCCATAGGGAAAGGGAGATCTTTTTGTCTAAATTTAGCTTATCTCAAGATTTAGGAATAGACTTAGGTACATCAAACACACTTGTTTTTATGAAAAATAAAGGAGTTGTCGTCAGAGAGCCTTCTGTTGTAGCAAAAAACATTGAAACAGGAGAAATCGAAGCTGTTGGAAGTACAGCAAGAAACATGATTGGTAGAACTCCAGGTAGTATATCTGTTGTCCGACCGATGAAGGATGGCGTAATTGCCGATTATGATACGACCGCCGTAATGTTGAAGTACTATATGAAACGTGCCAGCCGAAAACGTTCTGTTTTTGCAAGCAAACCGAATGTCATTATTTGTGTACCATCGGGAATAACTAAAGTAGAAGAACGTGCAGTAATAGATGCTGCTAAGCAGGCTGGTGCTAAAAACGCATTCCCTATCGCCGAGCCTTTTGCTGCTGCAATAGGCTCTGGGTTACCTGTTTGGGATCCGACTGGGAGTATGATTGTGGATATTGGAGGAGGCACGACTGAAGTAGCAGTAATTTCCCTCGGTGGAATTGTTACAAGTCGATCGATTCGTGTAGCCGGTAACAGTATGGATGAAGCAATTTCACAATACATTAAAAAACAGTATAATCTGATGATTGGAGAACGTACAGCAGAAGCGATTAAAATGGAAATCGGTCATGCAGGTGAAACTGTGGAGAAGCTCGACATGGATATTCGAGGTCGTGATTTGTTAACGGGACTCCCTCAAACAATTTCAGTTACATCCAGAGAAATAGCAGGGGCATTGAATGAATCCGTAGAGGCTATCGTTGATGCAGTGAAAAATACGCTAGAAAAAACGCCACCGGAATTGTCTGCCGATGTAATGGATCGAGGGATCGTTCTTTCTGGTGGAGGGGCTTTATTGAAAAACTTGGATCAAGTAATTAGCAACAGGACTGAAATGCCTGTATTTGTAACGGATAATCCACTGGACAGTGTGGCAGTTGGAACGGGAATGTCACTTGACTACATTAAACAATTTAGTTCACATCCAAATATTTCCTCACGTGCCACACTAGAAGATTAAGTAGGTGTTTGCATGTCTTTCTTTCAAAAAAAGCGTTTGTTTTTTTTATTAATAGGGATGATCATATTAGTTGTGCTTATCGGATACTCCTTAACAAATAGAGAACAGTTGTCAACTCCTGAAAAGTTTGTGTTGGATACAGTCGGTCTCGTACAAAATACAATTCAAACACCTGTCAAATATGTGACAGGTATATTTGGGAATGTTGGCGATTTTAAAAATACGTATAAAGAAAACGAGCTTCTTAAAAATAAATTAGCTGAATATAAAAGTTTGGCTTATGAAGTGCAAGAGCTAAAAGAGGAAAATGAACAGTTAAGAAAAGCACTTAATAAAACAGATTCCATTCATAAATACAAAGCGATACAAGCTACCGTTATTTCACGTTCTCCAGAGCGGTGGATTGAGCAAGTAACGATTAATAAAGGTAGTGCAGCCGGTGTGAAGGAGAATATGGCGGTCATTACTCCTGAGGGAATGATTGGCAAAATTCAAGCAGTTTCCACATCTGCTTCAACAGTGAAATTGTTAACGGGCTTTGATCAATTCAATCGAATTTCTGCGACAATCTCTCGTGACGGAAAGGACATTGTTGGGTTAATAGAAGAATACGACAAGGAAACAGATTCTTTATTATTTAAAATTATAGAGGAGTCTGATAAAGACCTTGAACAAGATGAACTCGTTGTATCTTCAGGACTTGGTGGTTTATTTCCAGCAGGACTGCCAATTGGTACGGTAAAAGAAGTTATTCCTGATCAATACGGTTTGACTCGAACGGCCCTCGTGAAGCCTGCAGCAGATATGTACGATATCAGTCATGTAATTGTAGTAGATCGTGAAGCGCCAGGAATAGGAGCGATACAAGAATTAAAGGAGGATGAAGAGTCATGAGACAATTGTACTTTTCCCTTATCCTCTTTTTTTTGCTCGTATTTGAAGGAATCGCTTTCGAATTACTTCCAAATAACTTAGTCGTTGGCGACTTATTTATTATCCCGCATTGGATATTTGTATTTTTGTTTTTAATGGCTGTTTTTTATGAAAATAATACGAATGCTTATTCTATTATTTTTGGAATTATTTTTGGGTTGCTAATTGATATTGTATATACAGGAATATTAGGTGTGTACATGTTTGCTTATCCTGTTACTCTATATATAATTAGCAATCTTAAAAATTTATTTCATGCAAATTTTATTGTTACGCTTTTTTTAGGTATAATTGGGATAACTATCGTAGACTCAATTATTCACCTCGTATACATAGCCGTCGGTATTATAAATATAGGCTGGAGCAACTATTTAATATATCGCTTACTTCCAACGTTAGTAGGTAATTTAATATTTTTAATAGCAATGTATCCAATTGTAAAAAATAGGTTCATCAAATGGAAAAGTGAGCAATTAGATCAAGGAACTGCTTTTTAAGATGCTTTTTTGTACTTCATCCGGCCATAGCATATCAAGATACACTGTAGCATTTGGATGAAACAGAATGAGGTGAACGTATCATGCTTGACAACAAAAAACAGAAAATAACGATAAAAGGAACGAGAGATGGGCTCACACTCTTTATTGACGATAGATGCTCGTTTGAAGCAGCTTTTCAGGAATTGAAAGAAAAAATAAAAGCTAATCGTCCATCCAAGGATGAACCCGTAGTCTCTGTCCTAGTAAAGCTAGGCAATCGATATTTACATAAAGAAGAAAAAGAACTATTAGAGCAAGTAATCGGTATGAACAATCGACTTACAATTGAAGGATTTGACTCAGACGTTATTTTAAAGGAAGAAGCACTACAATGGAAAGAAGAAAGTGAAGCAAAGGTGATTAACCAGATTGTAAGGTCTGGACAAGTGTTGCGAGTGAAAGGTGACCTAATTCTCATAGGAGATGTGAATCCTGGCGGACAAGTAGTTGCAACTGGGAACATTTACATCTTAGGAAACTTACGTGGCATAGCTCATGCAGGGGAAAATGGAGATCGTGAAGCGGTGATCGCTGCTTCCTATATGAAACCAACTCAGCTGCGGATTGCAGATTACGTCAGTAGAGCACCAGATTATGAATCCGAAGGTGTGTATATGGAGTGTGGGTTTATTAATCATGAACAAGACAAAATTATAATTGATCGATTACAAGTTCTTTCACAGATGCGGAATAAATTAAGCACGTTTGAAAGGAGATTTCTGAATGGGTGAAGCAATAGTCATTACGTCAGGTAAAGGTGGGGTAGGAAAGACAACAACGACTGCGAATATTGGCACCGCCTTAGCTTTAGTTGGTAAGAAAGTATGTTTAATTGATACGGATATCGGTTTAAGAAATTTAGACGTAATTATGGGTCTAGAAAACCGAATTATTTATGATATTGTCGATGTAATTGAAAAACGGTGTAGACTCAAACAGGCGTTAATTCCAGATAAGCGGTTTGACTGTTTATCTTTATTGCCCGCAGCACAAACGAGTGACAAATCCTCCGTTACAACGGAAGGGATGGAAGCAATTGTAGCAGAGCTAAAGCAAGATTTTGATTATATTTTAATAGATTGTCCGGCTGGTATCGAACAGGGCTTTCAAAATGCCGTTGCAGGTGCGGACCAGGCAATAGTAGTTACGACACCTGAAAAGTCAAGTGTGCGCGACGCAGACCGGATTATTGGCTTATTAGAACAATATGAGATGGAACGGCCTCGACTTATTATAAATCGCATTCGAAATCAAATGATGAAGGATGGAAATATGCTTGCCATAGATGACATCGTTCAAATTCTCTCCATTGATTTAATAGGAATTGTAGTAGACGATGATCAAGTAATTGCAGCATCTAATCAAGGAAAACCTGTAGCATTTGAGCCAAATACGAAAGCATCCATTGCATATCGTAATATTTCTCGCAGAATTTTAGGAGAATCGGTTCCTCTCCAATCGCTTGAAGAAAATACAGGAGTGTTTAAGAAAGTTAAAAAATTTTTTGGCATGCGATCCTAACTTAATAAATAACCGTTAAAATAACAAGCTATGATGATTCTAGTTGTACAATATATGACGTTGGTGAAGAAAAATCACATTACTTTTTGGCAGGGAAATGTGAAGGAAATTCACTAACGTCATTTTGATTTCATAATAGAAAACAAGTGAATTTCCCTGTAGAATAAAAGTCATCGAAAACCATATCCGAGAGTAATCACTTGTAGATTCGCTTATGGGTACAGAAGCTTCACGAATTATAAGATTCGAATCATGCTTTATTTAAAGCTAAAACCTAAAGAAGCAAGTGTAATACAAAACATACAGAAACACACTCCAATGCAAATTAAACAGAATGGAAGTGTGTGCAATAGTGATATTAGCCCTTTTTAAGCTGACTGGACGAAAGCCTTAGGACTCCCGCGGAAAGCCTGTCGGCTGTAGTGCAAATTAGCGAATCATAGCGCAAGCTTTGATATTTTTCAGCTTACAAAGACGCTAATGAGCTTCCATCCAGTTTCCGTGTATTTTCTTCACTAGCGTCGTTTATTATAGAACCTTTTTATGTTACTAGATGGAATAATTATCCAATTTCCTGCCCTTATTTTAATACATAACTTGTCCAGTGCTTTCATACAATGATAGAAAATGTGCAAACAAGGGTTGTGAAAATAATGGATAGAGGAGTAAATAAAGTAAGAGAGAAAATAAAACAGCGAAAAAAACTTCGTCATTCACAAACAAATCATAGGGCTCAAAAGCAGATGAGACAAATACATCCGGGGATTGTACAAGAAGAAGAAAAACACGGTTATTATCCTTCTGTCATGGATCAACCAATCGCTAGTCAAAGTGAAAGGAACCGACTTTCTGGCATGTTTATGAAAGCAATACTTTCAATAGTCCTCTTCTTTGGGACAGCTTGGATCTTAGAAGCAAATGCCGAATATATGGAAAACCCTAAATATTGGACAGTTACTGCTTTAACGGAGGAATTCCCTTTTGCTCGAGTGAATAAATGGTATCAAACAACCTTCGGCACACCCCTTGCATTCACTCCATCTGATAGCAATGAAGGAATACTATCTACAGATCAAGCAGCAATGCCGGTAGATGGTCGCTTGGAACAAACTTTTCAAAGCAATGGAGAAGGGATCATGATATCTCCAAAAGAAACGGCTCATGTGTCTTCCATTAAGGAAGGTATCGTAATATTTGCAGGAAATGATCGGGAAATGGGTAAAACGGTTATCGTCCAGCATCCGGATAATAGTAAATCAACGTATGGACATTTAAGTGCTATCCATGTTCATCTTTATCAATATGTGAATAAAAATCATTCAGTTGGTGCTTTTCAGCCAACAGTTGAAACAAAAACTGTGTTTTTTTCTATTGAAAAGGATAAACAATTCATCGATCCTATTCAGGTGATTCCAGTTGACGATTTACAATAATATATTCCCACGTGTTCATCTGCATCCAATTTTATTTATATTTGTAGTCATTTCTTTTTTAACAGGAACGTTTATCGAATTGTTTATTCTTATGTTTATCGTGTTTATTCACGAAATGGGACATTACACAATGGCAAAATTACTCCATTGGCGTATACAGCATATTACGCTTTGGGTTTTTGGCGGTGTCATGCGTACAGATGAACACGCGAACAAACCTATATATGAAGAATTTTTAGTTACGATAGCGGGTCCCGCTCAGCATTTGGTATTATATGTCTTAATTCTTGTATTGGAACATACAACTTCTTTACCAGATTCTATTTTTCAGCTTACCTATCAATACAATACAATTATTTTTTTGTTTAATATGCTTCCGATATGGCCATTGGACGGAGGCAAGCTCCTTTATTTAAGCTTATCCTCTTTTTTGCCATTTCGAAAAGCATATTATTTTATTATTCGTTTTTCTATAGGCCTTACATTGTTCTTCTTAATTTACCAATTGTTTATACACCAATTTACGTTGAGTGCATTCTTTATAATGATTTTTTTATTTATGGAAAACCGTACAGAGTGGAAACAGCGCTATTATGTTTTCATTCGGTTCTTACTGCAGCGTTTTGAAGGAAGAGAAATAATTAAAGGTTCAGTTCCGCTTTCGGTACATTATAATTGCTCTTTAATGCATATATTTTCTTTATTCAGACGTGGCCGTAAGCATCCAATCTATGTTTATTTCTCTGCTAACAACCGAATTGTTCTTGATGAACAGGAATGCTTGCACTATTATTTCAAAGACAAGAAATATGATCAAACGATCGGAGAAGCTGTAAATAAGTAATCGTATTCCGTTCTTATTTAACAGGAAAGGAATGTATAGTAGCGCTAAATAAAATAGATCTATTTATGTTTACAAATAAGAAACTCAATCGAAAGCCACCATTCGTATGAGTAAAATGTTTTTGGGGAACACATGCACGAATCTAACTAGATAATATGTGATCAATTTTACTTCGAACGATATACACATGAATAACACCGTTAATTTTCACTGCCCACGGAAAGCGTAGTGTATATCTACTGCGGTCGGTAGGAATCAATACTAAAATTAACGAATACAAAGAGAGGTTTTTTAACTTCTTAAAATAGCACCCACAAATACGTGACTCAATCCCACCATTCCCTTGACATGAAAAAATCAATGTGATAACATTGTTTTGTTATTATTGTAGCACCACGCTACAACCGCACAGATCAGGTTCAAACTTGTAATGGAGTACCTGTATGGCGAGTCTGAGTATATTAGGAGGTGCATTAAAAGATGTATGCAATTATTGAAACAGGTGGTAAGCAAGTAAAAGTTGAAGAAGGCCAAGCAATTTATGTTGAAAAGGTCAATGCTGAAGCAGACGAATCAGTAACTTTTGACAAAGTATTATTTGTAAGCGGAGAAGATGTTAAAGTTGGATCTCCTTACGTTGAAGGTGCTTCTGTTACTGCAAAAGTTGAAAAGCAAGGTCGTCAGAAAAAAATAAGAGTGTATAAATATAAGCGCAGAAAAAATTATCATCGTACACAAGGACATCGTCAGCCATATACGAAGCTTGTAATTGATAAAATTAACGCGTAAGGCAAACCGATGATTAATGTAAATGTTTTTCGCAAAGCGGACAAGATAACTGGCTTTCAAATTGATGGACATGCAGAAAGCGGCCCGTATGGTTACGATCTTGTATGTGCTGGAGTTTCTGCTGTCACATTTGGTGCGGTTAATGCAGTCATGGAGCTATGCAATCTACAACTTGAAATAGATCAAGCTTCTGATGGTGGTTTTTTAGATGTGAAACTACCTAAGTCGATTGTAAAAGATCAATTCGATCAAGCTAGTTATCTATTTGAAGCGATGTTAATATCTTTGCAGACAATTGAACGCGATTATGCGCAGTTTATAAAGATCAATGAAGGAGGTGCTGGATAATGTTACGTTTAGACTTACAGTTTTTTGCACAGAAAAAAGGTGCAGGTAGTACGAGAAACGGTCGTGACTCTCACGCTAAACGGTTAGGTGCGAAGCGTGCAGATGGTCAATTTGTAACAGGCGGCTCAATTTTGTACCGTCAACGCGGAACAAAAATCTATCCGGGTGAAAACGTCGGCCGTGGTGGAGATGACACACTTTTTGCTAAAGTTGATGGAGTCGTTAAATTTGAACGGTATGGCCGTGACCGTAAAAAAGTAAGTATTTATCCTGTATCACAAGAAGCATAATTATAAAAACTCCAATCGTACCGGTTGGAGTTTTTATTTTTAGTCTTTTCATCATATAAATATCAAATATTAAATATATCAATATGATTCATTTCTCCTATTTGCTATAATTTCTATAACAATAGGGGGAATTAAATGTGAATGAAGAAAAACTCGTCCAATTTATACAAAATTATCGGCATGATATTTTAAATGAACTGCAAATTATTCAAGGGTACATAAATATGGAAATGAATAAAAAAGTAAACGAGAAGGTCGCACAAGTCGTCGACAATTTTCACAATGAGCGCAAGTTACTCAGCCTCCAAGCTCCTAAATTTGCGATATGGGTTATGCAATTCAATCATGTGTATGGAAACATCCGAATAACATACGATATGTTTATTGAAAACCTTAATCTTCAAAGTACAGACGATCAACTTGTACTGTTGTGCGCAAATCTTATGCATTGCTTGGAAAAGCATAGTGAAAAGGACGCGTTTTTTGAAGGAAAGCTAAGTATTCATAAACAAGCGGACAATGCGAAGATTATAGTAGATTTTTCGTTTGATGGTAAGGATCTTTGCTTAGAAAATTTCAAAAAATGTGTTCAAAAGGATAAAATATATGATGTTCTAGGAACGGATACAGGATTTAATTGTAGGTTTACTGTTCCTTGTCATTAAAAGAGGTGAAAAAGATGTTTGTTGATCAGGTAACCGTATTTGTAAAAGCAGGTGATGGTGGAAATGGCCTTGTTGCTTATCGACGTGAAAAATACGTACCAAAAGGCGGGCCTGCTGGTGGTGACGGTGGTAATGGTGGAGACATTGTTTTTGAAGTTGATGAAGGACTAAACACTTTAATGGATTTTCGTTACAACCGTCATTTTAAAGCAAAACGCGGAGAAAATGGGATGAGTAAGGGCAAGCATGGCAAAAATGCCGATCCGCTCGTTGTTTACGTTCCCCCTGGTACGACCGTTTACGATAAAGATACTGGAAGTGTTTTGGCTGACTTGACAGCGAGCAAGCAGCGAGCGGTTATTGTTCAAGGCGGACGTGGTGGTCGCGGAAACATGCGATTTGCTACGCCTAATAACCCTGCTCCTAATATTGCAGAAAATGGTGAACCAGGCCAAGAGAAAGATATTACAGTCGAGCTTAAAGTTATTGCTGATGTTGGACTTGTAGGATTTCCAAGTGTAGGAAAGTCGACACTGCTTTCTGTTGTTAGTGCAGCGAAGCCTAAAATAGCAGATTATCATTTTACTACTTTAGCACCAAATTTAGGTGTCGTTGCAACGGAAGATCAGCGCAGCTTTGTTATGGCGGACTTACCAGGTTTAATTGAAGGAGCGCATGAAGGGGTCGGTCTTGGGCATCAGTTTCTACGTCACGTCGAACGAACAAGACTTATTGTCCATGTAATTGATATGGCACGTACGGAAGAAAGAGACCCTTATGAAGATTTTACAAAAATAAACGTTGAATTATCTGAATATGATACAACTTTGCTTGACAGGCCACAGATCATTATAGCAAATAAAATGGACATGCCCGGTGCAGAGGAAAATTTACAGCAATTTAAGAAAAAGTTAGGCGATCGTTTACCTGTATACCCAATCTCAGCACTAACAAAAAATGGGTTAAAAGAAGTATTGTTTGCGATAGCCGATCAATTAGAAACTATTCCAAAGGCTGAACAAGAGCACCAGGAAAAAGTACACTACCGATACGAGAAACAAATAGCTAACTTTAATATACATCGGGAATCGGACGGTACATTTGTTTTATCAGGAGAAAAGATTGAACGACTTTTCAAAATGACTGACTTTAGTACAGATGAGTCTGTACAGCGGTTTGCAAGACAGCTACGGAAAATGGGTGTCGATGAAGCGCTACGTCAGCGGGGTGCATTGGATGGAGATAGTGTTCGTTTACTTGACTTTGAATTCGAATTTGTTGAATGAGAACAGGATCAATAAATGAGGGATTGCTATGGAGAAAGATAAAGAAAAGTTTTATTTGGTGCGACAAGATGTTTTACCCGAAGCAATGAAAAAAACAATCGAGGTAAAAGAGCTACTTGAACATGGGAAGAATATGACAATCTATAAAGCCGTTCAAAAAGTAGGTTTGTCTCGAAGTGCTTACTATAAATATAAAGATTCGGTTTATCCATTTAAAGCAATGGTAAAAGAAAAAATTATAACGTTATTTTTTCATATTGAAGATCGGACGGGTACATTATCCAAGCTTTTAAAAATTGCAGCTGAGATGGGATGTAACGTCTTGACGATTCACCAAACGATCCCGATACAAGGAAAGGCAAATGTAACCCTGTCTTTGGATATTTCACTTATAGAAGGAAGTATTAGCGATTTAATTCATAATTTAAATCAACTGGATTTTGTTGAACGTGTAGATATGTTAAGCTCCGGGGTATAACGAGGAGGAAAATTGGTTGAGAAATAGAATCGGCTATTTAGGCCCAAAAGGTACTTTTACAAAATTAGCAGTGGATGCAGCATTTAATGGAGAACATAAACATAGTTTTACAACGATCCCTGAATGTATCGATGCGGTCGCATCAGATGAGATTGAGATAGGGGTCGTACCTATGGAAAATGCAATTGAAGGAACGGTCCATTTAACGATCGACTATTTAGTACACCAAGTTCGTCTGCCAATCGCAGCAGAAATAATAGTTCCAATCAAACAGCATTTACTCGTACCGCATTCATTCAGCGGTGATTTAAGCGATATTCAAGGTTTGCACTCCCATAGTCATGCAATAGCACAATGTCATCAATTTATTCATCAATATATGCCAAGTGCTTCGATTTATTATGAATCTTCAACTGGAAAAGCAGCAGAGCTCGTAAGCGAAGCCCACGCTTCCATTGCTGCAATAGGAAATTCACTAGCAGCAAAAGAGTACGGATTAAAGATTTATAAAGAAAACATTCATGACTATCCAAATAATCACACACGATTTGCGGTATTGACAAAGGACAAAAGTAAAGTAAAAATTAAACATGCTGTACAAACAGAAAAGACAAGTTTATTAATTACCCTACCAAGTGACCAGGCAGGTGTTCTTCATCAAGTGTTATCAGCATTTGCTTGGCGAAAAATGAACTTATCCAAAATTGAGTCGAGACCGATGAAAACAGGATTAGGAAACTATTTTTTTATTATTGATGTAAATGAACCATATGATGATGTGTTATTTCCAGGTGTAAAAGGAGAGCTGGAAGCATTAGGGTGCCAAGTTACAGTTTTAGGAACGTACCCTGTATATCAGTTGAATGTATAACAGAAATGTGCTCGCTTGTAAATCAGGGAATACGGAGTTATAAGCTGGTTGAAGTAAACTTAAAGTCGGTTGGATTTCAGCCGTCTTCTCATGTAAAAACCGTTACGAAAACGGTAAGGAGAAGACGGCTTTTTTGGCGTCAAAAAGACGAGATGTACAATATATGCCGTTGATGAGGGAAAATCACATTACGCCAGAGAACCTAAAAAAGATGTTACTTCTTTTAGAACAACGAGTAAAATCCGGTAGTATTATTGCTTAGAACAAATGCAAGTTTTTATAGGCAGCAACAAACTCTTATAATATTTTGATTAAATAAATGGTATATTACCTTCGAACCTATCCAGTTTTGCTCGATTTTCTTTTAATATCAGAATTAATAGTTGTTTCCTAAATTTTTTCAACTTTTATGAATCCGATGCATATGTTGATATAGAGTAATTAGCCTAGATCATTAACGATAGAAAGGAGTTTGGTTCGTTTGAAGATACACATTGTACAAAAAGGGGATACATTATGGGAGATTGCCAAGCAGTATGGTGTTGCCTTTGAGGAATTAAAGCAGATGAACGCGCAAGTAGCTAGTCCAGATATGATAATGCCTGGAATGAAAGTTAAGATTCCAAGTTCGGCCAAGCAAGTAAAAAAACAAATGGGAAAGGAACAAGCGATAAAGCAAACAGAGAACATTGAAGTTAAACCGAAGCCACAAATTAAAGAGGATGATAACGAAAAGCCAAAAGATATACAGCTAAAAATGCCGATGTACCATATGCCCGTCTATCCTATTCATCCGTTGCCAGTTATGGATCAAGAGCTGTATCAGACTAAGACATTTGATTATCCAAAGGCTCCGGAACCTCTAAAGCCAAAAGAAAATAAAAAAGAGATGGCAAAAGAACAATCGATAAACAAAACGGAAGCAAAAAAAGAACAGGATACGTATCTACATGATCAAATGAAGGTGCCAAGTTCATGCAACCAAATGCCAATGATGCCAATGTGCTGTCATTATATCCATCCTTGTTGCACACCTATGCACTTTAATCATATGCCAATGCAACCAATGCAAATGCCAGCTAATTATATGCAGTATGGCGGTCAACCACCTAGTTGTCCGCATGGAATGATGGACGGATCTTCAGAAATGCAACATCCTATTTCTGCGTATCCACATACGGGCTTATCGATGGAAAATCAACAGATGAATTTTGGACAGATGCCAATGACTAATATGCACCCCAACGATCATATGGGAGAAGGATATACGATGAATATGCACCATCACTCAACAGAGCCATATCCTCCAAATCGACAGTTACGCTCCAATCCTACACCACCTAATTTACATGGAAGCTCCCATACAGGATACGAAAAGTCTGATGAAGGAAAAAAATAAGAAGAGGCGATAGATCGTCTCTTCTTATTTTTGGTATGAGTAAAATGTTTGTGGGGGAACAGATGCACGAATCTAACTAGATAATATGTGATCAATTTTACTTCGAACGATATACACATGAATAACACCGTTGATTTTCACTGCAGGTGGATGCTTTCCGCGGGCACGGCTTCATCCTCCTCGGAAAGCGTAGTGTATATCTACTGCGGTCGGTAGGAATCAATACTAAAATTAAAGAATACAAAGAGAGGTTTTTTAACTTCTTAAAATAACACCCACAAATACTTGACTCAATCCTTATTTTTGTTTCTCTTTTGTTTAACTGGCATTCAATGTTAAAATAGATAGACGAGAAATAATACTAAAAGGAGCGATCTACACGTGGAAAAAACCGTTAATCAAATAGTGGAATGGTTGCAGCTACAAACGAAACAAGCAAATGCAAATGGACTATTAGTAGGAGTCAGTGGTGGTTTAGATTCAGCTGTCGTAGCATATTTAATAAAACGCGCTTTCCCTAACGCTTCCTTAGGTGTTGCAATGCCACTTAAGAGCAATCCGAAAGATATCGCTCATGCAGACCAAGTAATCGCTGAAAGTAAAATTACTCCTTTAACGATCGATCTAACAGAAACACACAAAATGTTGTATTCGAATATAAAAAATCAACTCATCGAAAATAACGAATGGAATAAAGAGACAGACCGTATGGCTGACGCTAACTTACGAGCTCGGCTTCGTATGAGTACGTTATACACGATAGCGACAAATTATCGCTATTTAGTTGTAGGCACTGACAATGCATCCGAATGGTTTACAGGTTATTTTACAAAGTATGGAGATGGCGGGGTTGATATGCTGCCAATCGTTGATTTTACGAAACAGGAAGTTCGTGAATTAGCGGAATATTTAGGTGTACCTCATGATATTATAAATAAAAAACCAAGTGCAGATCTGTGGGAAGGTCAAACAGATGAAGAAGAAATGGGTACAACATATGACAAAATTGACGCATTCATTAAAGGAGAGCCTGTACCAGATGAAGATCGCTTAATCATTGAAAAAATGCACAAACAGACAGAGCATAAACGAAACATACCTTCGCAATTTAGACGATCGTTACCTTAAATTAACACGATTAAAGACCTCCTTTGTTGAAAAACTATAAAATAAAGGAGGTTTTCTAATTGCTAAAAAAGGTGAACTTAATATGGATTGCAGCAATGTTTATGTTGTTTGTGGGCTGTTCGAATGGACAAAAGGATACGTCACAAGAAAAAGAGGGTACAAATCCAAACCCAATTCGATATGAAACGAAAGAAGAGTACAATGCACGCCATGGAATTAATGATTATGCCGACAAAGATTACTATCAAAGTGATGAAGCAGGAATCGCTCCAGATGGCAACGAAAGAAATATATTTAATACAGAAGAATCTTTATTAATCGCCCAAACGTTACAAAGAAAAACGGATATAAAGCAAGCACAGGCAGCTCTCGTAGATAGTAAAATCATTGTTTTTGTTACGTTGAACGATTATACGAATGACAATATTAGTAACAACATACGACAAATTGTACAAGAAATCGTCCCTGAAAAAGAAGTAATAATTTTTACGGATGAGATACACTGGAATAGAATGCGTCACCTTCAGGCTGGTTTAAAACAAAGGGAAATCGCAGAAAATTTAGAGCATTATTTTGAAGAGAATTTTAATATACGAATAAAGGATGAATAATGAGAAAAGATCGAACTGTAAGGACGATTGCCTAGTATTACAGTTCGATTATCGGAATTAAAACCAGTAGGGAGATAATAAAAAAATATAACGTTTTTTTACATGCAGCTACCAACTTATAATCACAAACCTTCTGTAAAAAAATAAGAAAGAGCGCATTAACGTTTTTCTGCTCCTAGCATATACTAAAAGCTCTTTAAATAATGCTAGGATTCCCCTTTTCCGCTACATAAATTCATAAGTGCAAGTAGTTTGCGATCTATTTGACAGACTCTACGAGAGGGTTGTGCTTAATATATAGTGATATTTTTGATATACTTAGATTTGAATTTTCTAGAGAGGAGAATGTCCAGTGGCTGGTCATTCCAAGTGGCATAATATTCAAAGACGTAAAAATGCGCAAGATGCAAAAAAAGGGAAAATCTTTATGCGTCACGCAAAAGCAATCTATACTGCTGCGAAACAAGCAGGAGGAGATCCAGAAACAAATCCAGCATTACGACTTGCTGTTGACAAAGCAAAGGCTGATAATATGCCGAATGATAATATAGATCGAGCTATTAAAAAAGCGACAGGAACGTTAGATGGTGCAAGTTATGAAGAAATTACATATGAAGGGTACGGACCAGGTGGAACGGCAATTATCGTTCACGTATTGACAGATAACCGTAACAGAACAGCAGCGGAAGTAAGGCATGCATTTACTAAAAATAATGGGAACCTTGGTGAATCGGGCTGTGTATCTTTCATGTTTGATCGAAAAGGCTATATTGTAATTATCGATGAAGAACGCTTAATAGATGAAGATGAGCTCACACTAGCTGCAATTGAAGCTGGGGCTGACGACATTGAAACGTCTGAAGGTGTATATGAAATTTATACCATCCCTGAACAATTACACGACGTGACATCACATTTGCGTGAAAACGGGTATACCATCGAAGAAGCAGAAATAACTCTTATTCCACAAACGTTTAGTCAGCTCACGGAAAGCGATGAGGAAAAAATGCTCCAATTAATTGGTATGTTAGAAGCTTCCGAGGATGTACAAGATATTCACCATAATATGGAGAGGTCTTAGAAAGAAAACGACTTGCACTCGGAGCCATTGTTTCCGAATTGGATTATTGTCTTAAAAGGGGACGGGAAATGATTAGTTATGTTAAAGGGGTTTTGACGTTTATTGCTGACGATACGATTACTGTTGATGTGAATGGAATTGGTTATGAAATACTTTGTTCCAATCCGTTTTCGTTTCAACAGATATTGAATAAGGAAATCTTTGTTTATACTTACCATCACATAAGAGAAGATGTGCAACAACTGTATGGATTTAAAACAGAAGACGAGAAGCGGTTATTTACAAAACTTATTTCAGTTTCAGGTATCGGACCTAAAAGTGGTATTGCGATCCTTGGTAGTATCGAAGTAAATGAGTTTATTCAAGCGATTGAACAAGAGGATGAAAAGTATTTGACTTCATTTCCAGGTGTTGGGAAAAAGACAGCACGGCAAATTATTCTTGATTTGAAGGGCAAGCTTACTGGGCTCCTTCGAGTTGGCTCAGTACCAATAACAGATAAGGAAACAGAACCAAATTTTTCTATTGCAATGGAAGAAGCATTTGCTGCGTTAAAAGCCTTAGGTTATACAGATCGAGAACTACGTAGCATAAAACCAAATCTTCTCCAAATAAACAAAGGAAATACGGATGAGATTATTAAAAATGGGCTGGCTTTATTAATGAAAAGTTGATTTTAAATATCAAAGCGTTTGCTTCTACAAAACGATTGTGAAGAGGAAATAAGACAGTGACAAGAGGAAAAAAGCATCGTATATAAGGGGGTTACTGTATGGAGGATCGGGTGGTTACTGGCGAAGAAACGCTTGAGGATGCTTCGGTAGAGTTAAGCTTGCGACCAGCAAGGTTAGATCAATATATTGGTCAGGATAAAGTAAAACAAAACTTACATATTTTTATCCAGGCAGCTAAAATGCGCAACGAGCCACTAGATCATGTACTTTTATATGGCCCGCCAGGTTTGGGAAAGACAACGCTAGCAGCAATAATCGCTAATGAGATGGGAGTGCAATTTCGATCAACCTCAGGGCCTGCAATTGAAAGGGCGGGGGATTTAGCCGCAATACTTTCCTCATTAGAGCCTGGCGATATTTTGTTTATTGATGAAATTCATCGATTGCCTCATTCTGTTGAAGAGGTGCTATATCCAGCAATGGAGGACTTTTTCCTTGATATTGTTATTGGTACGGGACCAAGCGCACGATCCGTTCGAATTGATCTTCCCCCATTTACATTAGTTGGAGCAACTACGAGAGCAGGTTTGTTATCTGCACCGTTACGAGATCGATTTGGCGTATTAAGCAGATTAGAGTTTTATGAGACGAAGGATTTATGCGCGATTATAGAGCGAACAGCTGAAATATTTGACATGACCATTACAAAAGAAGCAGCTGCGGAAGTAGCCGGTCGCTCAAGAGGAACTCCACGAATAGCAAATCGGCTTTTTAAAAGGATTCGTGATATTTCTCAAGTTAGAGGAGAATCAGAAATTCGTTTGGCCACTACGGAGCTCGCATTACAAATGCTGCAGGTGGACAGTGCTGGTTTAGACCATATTGACCATAAGCTCCTAAAAGGTATGATAGAAGGCTTTAAAGGAGGTCCGGTTGGCTTAGATACAATTTCAGCAACAATTGGGGAGGAGCCGCAAACAATTGAAGATGTTTACGAGCCTTATTTGCTTCAAATTGGATTTATTCAACGAACCCCTAGGGGAAGAGTTGTAACACATAAAGCATATACCCATTTTGGAATGAAAGGGTACGATTCCGAATGAATGTAGGAAAACTTTTTATGTTGCTCGGTATCACTTTTTTACTTATCGGTGCCTTGTGGACATTTATTGGTAAACTCCCTGGAGATTTCACTTTTAAAAAAGGGAATTTTTCCTTTCATTTTCCAATAATGACTTCTATTGTTGTTAGTATTATTTTGTCGCTCGTTTTATTTATTATTAGTAAATTTCGGTAAACACTTAGGGAGAATATACAAATGAATGTAGAGGATTTTGATTTTAATTTACCTGAACAATTAATCGCTCAAACACCATTGAAGGATCGTACATCGTCTCGCTTGCTCGTATTAAATAAGCAAGCGGATACAATAAACCACACCGTTTTTTCGGAAATTGTTCACTATTTAAAAGAAGGGGACTGCTTAGTACTTAACGATACGCGCGTGTTGCCAGCAAGGATTTACGGTATAAAAAAGGATTCAGGCGCAAAAATAGAAATATTGTTGCTCCATCAAATAGAAGGCGAACGCTGGGAAACACTCGTAAAGCCGGCAAAGCGTGTGAAAATCGGTACGGAAATAATTGTAGGTAATGGAAAATTACGTATGATTTGTGTCGAAAAAAAAGCGCATGGTGGATGTGTATTTGATTTTTATTATGACGGAATTTTTTATGAGTTGCTGGAGGAGCTGGGAGAAATGCCTCTTCCTCCATATATTAAAGAGCAGCTACCCGAAAAAGAACGGTATCAAACAGTTTATGCAAAAGAAACAGGATCAGCAGCTGCACCTACAGCTGGCCTTCACTTTACAGAAGAATTACTTGAAGAAATTAAAAAGAAAGGCGTTCTGATTCAGTACATAACGTTGCATGTTGGGCTTGGTACATTTCGTCCGGTGAGCGCTGAGTCGATTGAAAATCATGAAATGCATGCAGAGTTTTATCATATGTCAGAAGAAACAGCGGAGACATTAATGAACATTAAAAAACAAGGTGGAAAAATAATTGCTGTTGGAACTACAACAACACGAACATTAGAAACAATTGCTCGCGATCATAATGGCGAATTGAAGCATTCAAGTGGATGGACGAACATTTTTATTTATCCACCATACACGTTTCGAGCAATAGACGGACTTATTACAAACTTTCATTTACCGAAGTCTACTTTAATTATGCTTGTAAGTGCATTCGCTGGAAAGGATCGTGTGTTGAAAGCGTATAATGAAGCAATTTGTAAGCAATACCGCTTTTTTAGCTTTGGAGATGCTATGCTAATTTTAAAATAAGGAATGACAGTAACTATGCCAATTACGTATGAACACATTAAAACATGCAAGCAAACAGGTGCAAGGCTTGGAAAGGTTCACACACCTCACGGGTCTTTTGATACTCCTATGTTTATGCCAGTAGGGACATTAGCTACTGTCAAAACGATGAGCCCAGAAGAATTACTTGAAATGAATGCACAAATAATATTATCTAATACGTATCATCTTTGGCTTCGACCAGGAGAAGACATTGTAAAAGAAGCTGGCGGATTACACACTTTTATGAATTGGAAGAGACCGATATTAACGGACTCGGGCGGTTTTCAAGTGTTTAGTTTGAGTAATACGAGAGAAATTACTGAAGAAGGTGTACACTTTCGTCATCATTTAAGCGGCGAAAAATTATTTTTTTCTCCTGAAAAAGCAATGCAAATACAAAATGATCTAGGACCCGATATTATGATGGTATTGGATGAGTGCCCGCCATTTCCTGCAACACATGCTTACATGAAGGAATCGATCGAGAGAACGTCAAGGTGGGCGGAGAGAAGCCTGAATGCACATATGCGGCCAAATGAACAAGCTCTATTTGGAATTATTCAAGGTGGCGAATTTGAAGATTTGCGAAAACAAAGTGCAGCGGATCTGATTTCTTTAGATTTTCCAGGCTATGCTATCGGTGGTTTGTCTGTAGGCGAGCCAAAGCATATTATGAACGAAGTATTGGAATATACAACACCACTAATGCCTGCTAATAAGCCGCGTTATTTAATGGGAGTTGGTTCGCCAGACTCATTAATTGAGGGCGCCATTCGAGGAATTGATATGTTTGATTGTGTCTTACCTACACGAATTGCTCGAAACGGCACATGCATGACATCTAATGGTCGTTTAGTAGTAAGGAATGCGAAGTTTTCTCGAGATTTTCGACCTATTGATGAAAATTGTAGCTGTTACGTATGTAAAAATTATACACGAGCATACATCCGACATTTAATAAAATGTAATGAAACATTCGGATTTCGACTTACTACTTACCATAACTTATATTTTCTGTTAAAATTAATGGAGCAAGTACGAGCAGCAATTATTGATGATCGACTTGGCGATTTTAAAGAAGCATTCTTTGAACAATATGGATTCAATGATATGCATCCGAAAAACTTTTAATGAGGGGAGGAATAACTCATAATGGAAACTCTTATTTCCTTGTCACCAATTATATTAATGTTTGTAATCTTTTACTTTTTGCTTATTCGACCACAACAAAAGCGTCAAAAGCAAGTTAGACAAATGCAGTCTGACTTAAAAAAGGGAGATTTAATTGTAACGATTGGTGGTTTGCATGGTGAAGTACATGCAATTGATGAAGATACAGTCGTAATAGCTTGTGGTGATAATAACAGGCTAAAATATGATCGATCTGCAATTCGTGAAGTAAAACAAAGCTAGACTAGTTAAAAACGATCTGCAGTACATAAACAAGGCAACTGTTTGTACAGCTGCCTTGTTCCAATTTATATTACTTTTTTTCTGCAACAAGATTAACCCCAACAATTCCACCGATCAAAGCTGCTAGAATATAGCCAACATGGTGTAAGGATTGTTGCAGCGAAAACCCTTGTTCAAAACCAAGGTATTGAACTAAAAATGTAAAAAATGTAAAACCAATACCTGTAATTCCGCCTATTAACCAACCTTTTCCTTTCCCTTTAACACCTGCAACAATGCCTCCAGTAAATAAAGAAATAAGACCAATTGCCAATGTGACATAGGAAACCATCGGCTCATTTAACGATGTAAAACGCAATAGAAAGGCAAGTGTAACACTTGAAATAAGAACAAGTCCTAAAACGACAATCCAACCATAAACGAGCGCAGTAAACTGATTGCTATTTATATTGATTTATGCCACCCCCTTTGTTTGTCCACTTATTTTCATTTTATTCATCGTGGTAAATTTTAGACGGCTTTTTTAAAGATAGTTTGGTTCCTTTTCTGGCTAGGAAACCATTTTGAAACAAAACCATTCGTTACATTATTTATACGAACCACTTTTTAATAATCGGTATTTGCTTTAATTCTTCTTTTGTAATGAATTTTAAAGTAAATAAACAAATGAGATAAGCAACAGTCAATAATCCAAGCATACATATAAAAACAATTACGTTTGATGCCGTTGTGCCAAATAATACTTTTAAACTGTTCCCGATTGTGGCTGTTAGTAAGACAAGTACGACCATCTTTCCTAGGTCAACAATTTGAATAGAAAAATGAATTTCTTTATAAAGAGTGGCTAAATGAAGCAACGTAATAAGTACGACACCTACAGACATTGCAATGGCAACGCCAAAAATTCCAAAATCATTATTGGAAGCCAAAAGGAATAGTACAATAAATTTACAAGCTGCACCTATTAAACTATTTTTCATCGCTGGCTTTGCTAAATCCAGAGCCATAAGAGCGGCTTGCAATGGAGATTGGATATATAACATAATAAAAAAAGGAGCCATTAAAACTAAATATTTACTTGCGTTTGCTGTGCCATACATATATGTTAGTATTGTTACAGAAAAAATAGATAGAACGATTGTGGCAAGAGCACCAGAAGCAAAAGATATTCGTATCGATTGATGAATCCTGTAATGGATCAATCGTTTATTATTTTTGGCTTCTGCTTCAGCGATAGATGGCACTAATGCAATGGAAAGTGAATGTGTAATAAATGTAGGTAAAAATAATAGCGGCAGCACATAGCCTGTTAATTCACCGTATTGTTTTGTAGCTACTGTTGTAGCTACACCGGCAATTGCCAAGCTTTGAGAAACGATAATTGGTTCCATAAAATTTGAAATCGAGCTAATCAATTTACTCCCTGTATTAGGAAGTGCAATGGAAAACAATGATCTCAATGTATCTTTACTATCTTTTAAGTAGGCGAAAAAGCGATAGCGTATAGAAACGACCTTTTTACTTTTAAATAAGAAAAGCATAAATACGAGTGATGCGAATTCTCCTATAATTACACTAATCATTGCACCTGCTGCGGCAAATTCTACACCATATGGCAAAGCGAATTTTACTAACATAAATACACAAGATATGCGTATCACTTGCTCAATAATCTGAGCATAGCTTTGCGGCTTCATGTTTTGTTTGCCTTGGAAGTATCCTTTTAAAACAGATGAAATTGCAATAATCGGTACGATTGGACTAATAGCCATTAAAGGGTAGATCGTGCGTTGATCCGTTAATAACGTAGTTGCAATGTATGGAATTGCAATAAACATTCCAATTGTAAAGATTATGCTCGTAATTGTAACAATTACTAAGGATACGACAAGAATTTTTTTCACTTTCGTTGTGTCATTTTTTGCATCCGCTTCTGCTATTCGCTTGGAAATAGCTACAGGCAATCCGATTTGAGCGAATGTAATGACTAAAAACAAGGTTGGCAGGGCCATCATATACAGACCAACACCTTCTTCACCCATTAAACGAGCAACGACGATACGATTAATAAAACCTAAAAAACGGGTGATCATACCAGCGAAAATTAAAATAAGTGTACCTTTTAAAAATGACTGTTTCGTCATTATGAACGACCTGCCTTCTCAAAAAATAAAAATTCATATACAATGATATATATGCTTGTATGTCGGCCAAGCATGACAAGAACTAATACTTGTTCCGTGTTGAGGAGGGTACTTGTTGGAAGAGGTAAAGACGGTTGATAACTGGAAAACTTATGTAGAGCCTGCTTTAATAAGCAAGGCTAAGGAAATGCAATTAATGGGGTATTCAGAAGCAACTCTTGAAGGAATATGGGAATGTTTAGTAAATAAAGTGTGGAAAAATAATCCATCTAAGCGACTTTATGAGATCGTACAAGATATTTTTCATTTAAATAGTACTACATATATGAGTTATTTAACGGTACAGAGTCAGGATCAGGAAGATGATTTACTAGCAACTATTAACGCTTTAAATGATCCATTTAATGAAGCAATAACAAACGAATAGACGCAGCGTTATTCCCCATTGAATAAGGGAGGAAAAGAACTATATGAAAAACAGATGGAGAATTATTGCCTTTTTATTAATTGTATTAATCTTTGCAGCAACGATCGGTACTACGTCTACAAGTATTAGTAAAAATATTAATCTTGGGCTAGATTTACAAGGGGGATTTGAAGTTCTATATGAAGTAGAACCAGTTGATGAAGGACAGGAAGTAACGAGAAAATTGTTAGAATCAACTGTTCAGACACTTAATGACCGAGTGAACCGATTAGGTATAAGTGAAACTGTGATAGATATTGAAGGCGAAGACCGCATTCGAGTCCAACTTGCTGGAGTAGAGAACCAGACAGAAGCTAGAGAAATATTATCGACATCGGCTAGATTATCTTTTCGTGATGTGAATGATAAGGAATATTTAGACGGCTCGGATATAAAAGAAGGTAGTGCAAAACAAGACTTTCATCCAACTTCCAATGCTCCAATCGTTACGTTGCAATTAAAAGATGCGAATAAATTTGGCGAAGTTACGAAAGAAATCTTAGAAATGAAACCGAATAACTTACTCGTTATTTGGATGGATTATCATGAGGACGATTCATTTTCTGAAGAAATACAAAAAGCGGAGCCAAAGTTTATTTCAGCACCACATGTTAATGAAATTATTCATTCTAATAGTGTACAAATAACAGGTGATTTCACAGTAGAATCAGCTCAACGTCTTGCTAATATAATTAATTCAGGTTCTTTGCCTGTTCATATGAATGAATTATATTCCACTTCAGTAGGCGCGCAATTTGGAGAACAGGCTTTAAATAAAACGGTATATGCAGGATTTATCGGCGTCTCACTTATTTTTGTTTTCATGATAGCTGTTTATCGTTTTCCAGGTATAATTGCGACAATAAACTTGGCGATTTATATCTATATTATATTGCTTGTTTTCGGCTTAATGAATGGTGTGCTAACTTTACCTGGTATTGCCGCATTGATTCTTGGAGTCGGGATGGCTGTTGATGCCAACGTCATTACATTTGAGAGAATAAAAGAAGAAATTAAAGCCGGGAAATCAATTATGGCGTCTTTTAAAGCTGGAACTAAAAACTCACTTGTAACAATTGTCGATGCAAACATAACTACATTGCTTGCCGCTTCTGTATTATTCATATTTGGTACGAGCTCTGTTAAAGGGTTTGCAACAATGTTAATTGTAAGTATAGTCGTTAGCTTTTTAACAGCGGTTTATGGCACACGACTGCTACTCGGCTTATGGGTGAAAAGTCGTTATTTAAGTAAAAGACCAGCTTGGTTTGGTATTCGTTCATCCGACATTAAAGATATCTCTGATACAAAAGAGGAAAGTCCGACAATATTTAACCGTACCGTTAATGTTGTCCAACATCAGAAGAAGATATTTATTGCAACATCGATTGTTGTTATAATTGGCTGTTTATCACTTCTTCTATTTAAACTAAATCCTGGAATCGATTTTACGAGTGGTTCTAGAGTTGAAATTTTAGCAGATGAGAGCTTAACAACGGAAGAAGTACAAGAGAATATAGAACAATTAGATTTGGAAGCAAAATCGATTGTTTTATCCGGAGAAGAAAATGATATAGCTGTTGTACGTCATGATACTGTACTTACAGATAAAAAAATCGCTGAGGTAAAAGATCACTTTAAAGCATTGTACGGTACAGAGCCTAACGTTAGCGTAGTTTCTCCAATCGTTGGTGAAGAGCTTGTTAAAAACGCTATATATGCTCTAGCAATTGCTTCTGTTGGAATGATAATATACGTAACAATACGATTTGAATTTTTCTTCGCGATTACCGCGATCATCGCTTTGTTGCACGATTCATTTTTCTTGCTCGTTGTATTTAGTCTGACACGAATCGAGTTTGATATAACGATTGTCGCAGCCATCTTAACGATTGTTGGGTATTCGATTAATAACACGATCGTTGTTTTTGATCGAATACGAGAAAATATTCGAAAAAGAAATCGAGTTGTTAAATCCACCAAAGAGCTTGCAAAGATTGTTAACATAAGTTTAATACAGACGTTTATGCGGAGTATAAATACAACAGCTACAACATTAATAGCAGTTATGGCCTTTCTCGTATTGGGAGCACAATCTATTTTTGGCTTTGCTATAGCATTAGTTGTCGGTCTTCTTGCGGGAACTTACTCCTCCTTATTTTTGGCATCCCAATTATGGCTTGTTTGGCGTGGTAAATCATTAAAGCAAAAGCCGCTTGATTTTACTAAGAAAAAGAAAGTGGAAGGTCCACAAGTTTAGTAAGTAATAAAATGTGCCCAAATACGTCGATGCAAAATATATTGCAGCTCGGTGTTTGGGTATGTTTTCTAATATGAGTATGCAGGAGGTATAGCGTGAAAGGACAAACTTATGTAATCTTAACGATTATCTTTATTATCGTAATATCCGTTTTTGCATTGTTGAATACGAGTAGTGTGGAAGTCAATTATTTATTTTGGAGTGGAGAATCACCATTAATTTTAGTGATTTTATTCTCTGTACTGCTCGGTTGCCTCGTAACTACAATCGCAGGTAGCTTGAAAATCGTTCGTTTACAACGTGAAATTAAAGCTTTGAAAGCAGATATTGAAGAAAAAGAAGCGATAGTAAACGAGCATCAATTACACGAAGAGGATATCCAAGAATAAAGTATCGCCTCCTTTGAAATTGCGCTCCTTGCTCTACTTTTATATAATAAATTCGTCAGGAGTGACTGTATGTTAAAGAGTAAGGCTAACTGGCAATTTATTGAATCAAAAAATAAATTGCAGGAACAACTAGATGTAAACGAATCAAATTCATTTATTGGAGAGCTTCTTAAGCAGCGAGGGATCTATACAGAAGAAGCTGCTCACCGTTTTTTAAACCCAAATATTGAAAATTTACAATGTCCGAGTAATTTGGCAATGATTAATATCGCTTCCGAGCGCGTGTTTAAGGCAGTAGAAGCTCAAGAAAAAATACTTGTCTTTGGAGATTATGATGCAGATGGGGTGTGCTCGACCGCACTCTTAATGCACACACTAATCGAGCTTGGAGCAAATTGTGACTATTATATACCGAATCGCTTTACAGAGGGGTATGGGCCAAACGAGGAAGCTTTTAAAAAAGCGGCAAATCAAGGTTTTCAATTGATTATTACGGTCGATACTGGAATTGCATCGGTGCATGAAGCTTTGATTGCAAAGGAGCTTGGTATTGATTTAATAATTACGGATCACCATGAAATTCAAGACGAATTACCAGACGCGCTCGCTATCATCCATCCAAAGTACTCTCCAGAGTATACATTTAAAGAACTGGCAGGTGTTGGTGTTGCATTTAAGTTTGCGCAACACTTACTCGGTTACTTCCCTGAGCAATTTTTGGATCTTGTCGCAATTGGAACAATCGCAGATTTAGTTCCGCTTCAGGACGAGAACCGAATTTTAGCGTACTATGGCTTACGTGCTCTACAAACGACAAAAAATATTGGCTTGCAGGCGCTAATGAAAAGTTGTGGAATAGAAGAAGTACTGACAGAGGAGACGATTGGATTCTTAATTGCACCACGAATTAATGCTGTTGGCAGGTTACAAAATGCTGAGTTTGTAGTGAAATTGCTTTTAACAACAAGCAAGCAGCAAGCGGATGATATTGCACAAGAAGTAAACGCTATTAACCAAGAACGTCAGCAGATCGTTGCGAAAATTGTTAAAGAAGCCGACAAACTACTAGAGAACGAAAAACAAGACGGTATTATTATTGTTTATAAAGAAGGCTGGAACGAAGGAGTACTAGGTATTGTAGCATCACGCCTCGTACAAAAATACGACCGTCCAACGATTGTTCTAACTGTTCAAGAAGATACAGGACAACTTAAAGGATCTGCGAGAAGTATTCCAGCCTTTAATTTGTTTAAAAGCTGTATGGAAATCAGAACATTATTTACGCATTTTGGTGGACATTCTCAGGCGGCAGGTATGACGTTTCCTATTGAAAACTTACAGCAAATTAAAGACTATTTAAATTGTCAGATTGCGGAACAATTAACTGAAGAAGATTTCAAGCAAGTTATCGAAGTGAGTAAAACAGTTAAATTATCAGAAGTTAACGAACAGCTCGTCCATAAAGTGAATAAGCTGGCACCATTTGGGATGAAAAATCCAAAGCCGATATTTCATATAAATGAAGTTCCTGCTCAAATAAAACAAATGGGAGCAACGAAAAACCATTTAAAGCTGCAATTTAAAAGTAATGGACAGTGGGTTGATGGAGTCGGTTTTCGTAAAGGAGATTTATTTTACAAAATCGCTGGCAATACACCTGTTTCTATCGTAGGCGAGCTCGGCATTAATGAATGGAATGGCAATAAAAAACCACAATTCATCATAGAAGATATAAAAGTAGAAGAATGGCAACTTTTTGATCATCGTGGGAGAAAAAACCGTTCCGAGTTAGAAAATTATGTGTTGGCAAACAATACCCATTTACTTATCGGTAACGAACCATACTCGATTGGTGAGCAACAAGAAGCAGTTGATCAACTAACGTACGGAGCAAAAACAGATCATCTCCAAGCTTACGATACTTTATTTATTTTTGATTTACCACCGAGCTTAGACAAATTACGAGAAATTATTAATAAGACACAACCAACGATCATTCATGCAAGCTATTCCGTAAAAACAAGTTCTTTTTTAGATGGACTGCCTGATCGAGCGGCATTTAAATGGCTTTATGCTTTCTTATTGCAACGAAAGGAAATCCATTTAGAAAAGGAACAAGCTTTTATTCTCAAGCATAAGGGCTGGTCGAAAGAAAGGTTGCATTTTATTATAGAGGTCTTTATAGAATTAGGGTTTATATCGTATAAAAACGACGATATACTCCACTTGAATACAAATATAAAAAAACGAAACTTACACGATTCGGTTTTGTATAGGGCACAACTTACTCGTGCTGAAATCGAAGAAGAACTTTATTATTCAAATTATCAGCAATTAAAGGAATGGTTTTCAAACTGTCTTTCAAGCGTGGAAACTCCTAAGGAGGAAGTAGTATATGGATTTTAAGCAGCACATTAAAATTGTTCAGAACTGGCCTAAAGAGGGCATACAGTTTAAAGATATTACCCCATTAATGAATAATGGACAAGCGTACAAACAAGCTATTGATGAAATAATTGATTATGCAAAACAAAAGGAAGTAGATATTATTGTAGGACCAGAGGCAAGAGGGTTTATTATAGGGTGCCCTGTTGCGTATGCTTTGGAAACTGGATTTGTCCCAGTTCGAAAAGAAGGAAAGTTGCCACGTGAAGTAATAAAGGTCGACTACGGTCTAGAGTATGGCGAAAATGTATTGACGATACATAAGGACGCGGTCAAGCCGGGACAACGCGTATTAATTACGGACGACTTATTAGCAACTGGTGGTACAATTGAAGCTACGATTAATTTAGTTGAGCAATTAGGTGGGGTCGTTGCAGGATGTGCCTTTTTAATAGAGCTTTCCTACCTAAATGGGATGGAGAAGCTAAAGAATTATGATGTTTTAACACTCATGCGTTATTAGAAAAAAGTAGTGTTAAGGTCTGACTTACAACGCTGAAAGTCAGGCCTATTCTTATATAAAACTTTTGTACGTTTTTGCTTTACTTTTTAATGAATTTTTTCAATACTATGTAAAACAGTAAATATACGTTTAGTTATTTTTAATAGCGAATAAAAAGGTGATTATGTGGCTAAAGATGAAAATTTAACAAGTGAACAGGTTATCGCACAGGCGAGTAACTATCTAACAGCAGATGATACTGAATTTATACGACGGGCATATGAATTTGCAGAAGAGGCACATAAGGAACAATACCGAAAATCGGGTGAATCTTATATCGTTCATCCGATTCAAGTTGCAGGAATATTAGTAGAGCTTGAAATGGATCCGGAAACAATAGCCGGCGGTTTTTTGCATGACGTTGTAGAGGATACAGATGTATCACTCGAAGCTATTGAATCGGCCTTTAATCATGAAGTAGCGATGCTCGTTGATGGTGTAACTAAATTAGGTAAAATCAAATATAAATCAAAGGAAGCTATCCAAGCTGAAAATCACCGTAAAATGTTTGTTGCAATGGCAAAGGATATTCGGGTCATTTTAATTAAATTGGCGGATCGTTTGCACAATATGCGAACATTAAAGCATTTAGCACCAGAAAAGCAGCGGAGAATTGCGAATGAGACGCTGGAAATATTTGCTCCATTGGCCCACCGCCTTGGGATGTCAACAATTAAATGGGAGCTGGAGGATACAGCTTTACGATATTTAAATCCGCAACAATATTATCGAATTGTACAATTAATGAAACAAAAACGAAACGAACGGGAATCATATATTGATGAGGTTATGGTTGAAGTTGCTGATCAATTAAAGAAAGTACACATCGAAGCAGAATTGTCTGGCAGACCGAAGCACTTGTATAGTATATATCGGAAAATGGTGAAACAAAAGGTCCAGTTTAACGAAATATATGACTTATTAGCTGTGCGGATAATAGTTAATAGCATAAAAGATTGTTATGCCGTTCTCGGTATTATCCATACATGCTGGAAACCGATGCCAGGTCGATTTAAGGATTATATAGCAATGCCTAAACCAAATCTTTATCAGTCGTTGCATACGACTGTAATTGGTCCTAAAGGCGATCCGTTAGAGGTCCAAATCCGAACGAAAGATATGCATGAAATTGCGGAATATGGAATTGCAGCCCATTGGGCATACAAAGAAGGAAAGCAAATTAGTAAAGATAAGAAGTCGTTTGAGGAGAAATTAACCTGGTTTAGAGAAATATTGGAATGGCAAAATGAAACACATGATGCCGAAGAATTTGTTGAGTCACTAAAGGTTGATCTCTTTTCCGATATGGTATACGTATTTACACCGAAGGGCGATGTAATTGAGCTGCCTAACGGATCGATTCCTTTAGATTTCGCTTATCGAATTCATACTGAAATCGGGAATAAGACGGTAGGTGCCCGAATAAACGGTAAAATGGAACCGTTAGACTACAAATTGAAAAATGGCGACATTGTAGAAGTAATGACCTCCAAACATTCTTATGGGCCATCACAAGACTGGCTAAAGATTACGCAAACGTCGCAAGCTAAAAATAAAATTAAGCATTTTTTTAAAAAACAAAAGCGCGATGATAACATAATAAAAGGTAAAGAACAAGTTGAAAAAGAGATTGAAGCGTTAGGATTTACAATAAAAGATGTTATTATACAAGAAAATCTGGAGCGTATTTTTGAGAAGTTTAACTTTACAAGTGAAGAAGATATGTACGCCGCGGTTGGCTACCAAGGTATAACCGCAGCTCTAATTGCTACACGTTTAACGGAAAAGCTAAGACAGACAAGAAAAAAAGAGCAGGATTTACAATCAACGATTGATGAAGTAAAGAAAGAAGAAAAAGTAAATTCTAGATCGAAAAGACGTGACTCCGGCATTAAAGTAGAAGGAGTCGAAAATCTACTTGTTCGGTTGTCTAGATGTTGTAACCCTGTACCAGGGGATCCGATTGTTGGCTACATTACGAAAGGCAGAGGGGTTTCCGTTCACCGTGCCGATTGTCCGAATATTCAAACAGAAGAAGCGAAAGAACGCTTTTTACATGTTGAATGGAAAAGTGAAACTACTGATACGAAAGAATATCATCTTGATTTAGAAATATCCGGTTTTGATCGTCATGGGTTATTAAATGAAATTTTACAAGCAATAAATGAATCAAAAACTACGATTACTCAAGTTACTGGCAGGTCTGACCGAAATAAAATGGCCGTCATTCATTTAACAATCTTAATCAAAAATATAGGACACTTACAACAAATTGTCGATCGCATTAAACGAATACAAGATGTGTATACGGTAACAAGAACAATACATTAATTATTAAATAGGATCGATGGAGTTCGAAGGAGACGAGAGGATGCGAATTGTACTACAACGAGCCGAAAATGCGAGCGTAACAGTGGCTCGTCAAATGGTTGGACAGATCCAACATGGGTTCGTACTATTGGTCGGTGTTACGCATGAAGATACAGAAGAAGATGTAGCTTATTTAGTAAATAAAATCATTCACCTTCGGATATTTGAGGATGATGAAAATCGCATGAACCGATCCTTATTAGATGTTGGTGGAAGTGTTTTATCGATTTCACAATTTACATTATATGGTGACACACGAAAGGGAAGACGTCCAAGCTTTATAAATGCAGCACCACCGGATCATGCACTAGAATTATATAATCGATTTAATCAAATGCTCGAGGAAAAAGGTATCCATGTTGAAACAGGTGAATTTGGTGAGATGATGGACGTTACCTTCACAAACAAAGGGCCGGCAACCTTTATATTAGAAAGCGAAGAAAAAAAGTAATTCTATTATTTTTTAGGCACCGGATGGATTGCGAATAATAAACGGAAACATTATAAAAAGAACAGAAGCGATTTCATTGGAATCACATCTGTTCTTTTTGTGTAAAATAAATGGTAAACCCATGAACAATACCTTCAATAAGCTTTTGTTCATGCGGTGTTTCTGTGAGTAAGTGTTCGAGCTGAGGGTTCGATATGAATCCTAATTCTAATAAAGCAGATGGCCGATTATTTTGCCTTAATACTTGAAAATCTCCAAATTCGACTCCTCGATCTTTTACGACTGTTTTAGTAGTTAGTCCGTATTGTATGTTTTTAGCGAGCTTTTGGTGATGTTCATCATAATAATACGTGCTTATTCCTTCAACATGAGGTGAATCTGGAAAGCTATTGTAATGAATACTTATAAATGCATCTGCGTTAATTGTATTAGCAAGACTCGCTCTACTTGACAGCGAAACGTATGTGTCCTTGGTCCTCGTTAAATATGAAGTAACACCGAGCTTTGTTAATTGGCTTTGCAGTCCCTTTGCAATTCTTAATGTTAGTTCTTTTTCATATGTACCTTGTACTCCAATTGCACCGACATCATAGCCCCCATGTCCAACATCAATGACGACTATTTTATCTTTCAGAGGTTTAATAGCTGGTATTAAGGTAGTATTCAATAAGTCCTCTTTAATATATCCATTCACATTATTATTTTTAACATGAAGCCATTCGTCTTGTATGTCAACAATCTCATAAGCATCTCCCTTAGTAGCGAAGTGCGTAATGTTGCTATCGGATGCTGGTTTTTTTCGAATGTGCGTGTTATTATGTGAAATCTTTATTGTAGTTCCTTTTTCAAGCTGTCGGTACGGCATGGCTTCTATTTGTTCTACTTCATCCATTAAAATATATTCTCGAGCTACCCAGGCTGTATGTCCGTTGTATTCTATTTCTGCCCATTCTCCAGCCAATTGAATTATCGTATACGACTCACCTGTATGTACTTGGGCAATCGGTTCGAATTCTATTCCAGGGCCACTACGAACATTTAAGTTATCCGCCATAATTGTTGCTTGTTGTTCAGTTGCATAGCTAGTAAAGGCTAGAGGATCTACCTTTACAAATAATGAAACAACGATAAAAAAGGATATGAAATATTTAACATACACTACAGAACACCACATTTCGTAACGACGTTTTATACAGTATAATAAATTATCGTAAATCAGGCAAAACTAAGCGCATAAGGAGGAATTTTTATGCGTGTACAAAAAAAGCATTGGCAAGCGTTAAAGACAAACGATATATATGATATAAATTTCCATCAGTTTATGGAATTAGAAAATGAAAGAAGTAATATTGAAATTGCAGAAGAATTTGGAATTACATTAGGCGAAGTAAAACTGTTGAAAAAGAAAATCAACCGTTCATGAGTGGAAGAACGGTTGAACTTTTTATTATAATTTATTTTACATGGCTACTAGCGAATGGAATTTACAAAACAAGCAAGAAAAGCAAGACCCAAAACTCCATTTTAGAAAGTTGATAACACCTCCGTCACTAGTTGAGGCATAGCCCCTAATAAGCGAAGAATATGATAACGGCGGTACGAGCATATTGGAAAAGCGCCTATACAAAAGCGTGTTTTTAAAGATTGTAATTATCCACCGACAAATACGTGAGTCAGTCATTAGTATGAGTAAAATGTTTGTGGGGGAACAGATGCACGAATCTAACTAGATAATATGTGATCAATTTTACTTCGAACGATATACACATGAATAACACCGTTGATTTTCACTGCAGGTGGATGCTTTCCGCGGGCACGGCTTCAGCCTCCTCGGAAAGCGTAGTGTATATCTACTGCGGTCGGTTGGAATCAATACTAAAATTAACGAATACAAAGAGAGGTTTTTTAACTTCTTAAAATAACACCCACAAATACGTGACTCAATCCAGTCATTAACCGTACTTGACAATGTTAGCAGGACACCGTAATATTATAATCGACTTAACGAATATTTGTAAATCCGATAAAAGGGATCAGTAATTAAGTTTCAGGTGTGAAAAGAGAGAAAATGTCTAGGCTGAAAACATTTTCAACACAACGGCTTGATGAATGACAATCCTCTAGGAGCTATACTGAACCATTCAAGTAGGTATGGCCGTGCTGCAGACGTTATATGCCATGAGCGGGTGCATTTTGAGCACCAATCAGGGTGGCAACGCGGGTAACTCTCGTCCCTTATTATACGTAATAGGATGGAGAGTTTTTTTATGTCCTTTTTTCTAAATTATTTAAAATGCTATAGGAGGTTTTGCAATGAAAATGAAAGCCCCACGAGGAACGGTAGATATTTTACCACCGAAAGTTCAGCATTGGCAATATGTTGAATCAATAATTAAAAATATTTGTGATCGGTTTAACTTTAAAGAGATACGTACGCCTTTGTTTGAGCATACGGAAGTATTTCAAAGAGGGGTTGGAGATACGACAGATATCGTCCAAAAAGAAATGTATACGTTTATGGATCGGGGAGGTCGCAGTATTACACTGCGTCCAGAAGGAACTGCAGCTGTCGTTCGCGCTTTTGTAGAAAATAAACTGTATGGTTCCGTTAATCAACCGGTGAAGCTGTATTATTTTGCCGAAATGTTTCGGTACGAGCGACCACAGCAAGGAAGAATGCGTCAATTAAATCAATTTGGAGTTGAAGTGTTAGGAAGTGCAGATCCAGCAATTGACGCTGAAGTTATTGCGCTTGCGATGACATGTTATAAAGAACTCGGTTTACAATCGATTAAGCTTGTAATTAATAGTCTTGGGGATAAAGAGAGTCGAACGAATCATCGAAACGCTCTTGTTGATCATTTCGACCCTCATATAAACGAGCTTTGCTCGGACTGTCAAAATAGATTACATCATAATCCGCTTCGCATTTTGGATTGTAAAAAAGATATGGACCATCCGTCGATGGCTTCTGCACCGTCAATCCTCGACTATTTAAACGAGGAGTCAGCAGCGTACTTCAATAAAGTACAAGCATATTTAGATGGAATGAATATTCCTTATGTAGTTGATAAAAATTTAGTACGTGGATTGGATTATTACAATCATACGGCATTTGAAATTATGAGTGAAGCAGAAGGATTCGGTGCCATTACGACTCTACTAGGTGGTGGAAGATACAACAATTTAGCAGCAGAGCTTGGTGGGCCTGATACTCCTGGGATAGGCTTTGCGATGGGGCTAGAACGGTTGTTAATGGCTTTAGAAGCAGAAGACATTTCAATACCAACGGATGACCAGCTCGATTGTTATTTACTTGCAATTGGTGAAGAAACAGATACGAAGGCAGTAGAGCTGCTTAATACATTAAGACAAAATGGTATACAGGCGGACAAAGACTATCAAGGGAAAAAGATGAAAGCACAATTTAAGCAAGCCGATCGGCTACAAGCAAAATACGTGCTTATATTGGGTGAAACTGAATTAGAAAACGAAACAATAATTGTTCGGACGATGGAAACAGGCGAACAGGAAGAAATACCAATGAATCAACTTGTTGATAAGCTAGAAAAAGAGTTATTAGGAGGAAGTACTATTGAATAAACGGGTATTAGCTGGTACATTAAGCGAGCACCATACAAATAAAGAGGTTTTGTTAAAAGGGTGGGTCGATCGTAGACGTGATTTAGGAGGGCTTATTTTTATTGACTTACGTGACCACTCTGGAATTGTTCAAATTGTTTTTAACCCTGATGAGTCAAAAGCAGCATTGGAAATTGCTGAATCCGTGCGTAGCGAGTATGTATTAGAAGTAAAAGGTACGGTAGTTAAACGTGAGGAATCAACCATTAACCCCAATTTGGCAACCGGAAAAATTGAAGTAGTCGTTCAGCATATAGAAGTATTGAATAAGGCAAAAAACCCTCCTTTTTTACTACATGAAGCTGGTGAAGTAGCAGAAGAACTTCGCTTAAAATATCGTTACATGGATTTACGGCGAAAAGAGATGCAGGATACATTTAAATTACGTCATAAGATTACTCAAGAAATTCGTGAATTTTTAAATGATGCTTCGTATTTAGAAATGGAGACACCGATATTAACAAAAAGTACACCAGAAGGAGCGCGTGATTATTTGGTTCCTAGCCGTGTCCATGATGGTGAATTTTATGCGTTACCACAATCGCCACAATTATTTAAGCAATTACTAATGGTTGGTGGATTTGAAAAGTATTACCAAATAGCACGTTGTTTCCGTGACGAAGATTTGCGGGCAGATCGCCAGCCTGAATTTACACAAATAGATATTGAAACTGCCTTTCAGACAAGTGAAGAAATTATGGAATTAATCGAACGTATGATGAAAAAGGTAATGAAGGCAGTTAAACAAAAGGATATTACAATTCCGTTTAAGCAGATGAGCTATACAGAAGCGATGGAACGATACGGATCAGATAAGCCGGATACGCGCTTCTCTCTAGAGTTAATCGAAGTATCGGATATTGTAGCGAACAGTTCTTTTAAAGTGTTTAGTAGCGCAGTTAATAAGTCAGGAAAAGTTGCGTTACTAAATGTAAAAGGAGAAGCAGATCATTTCTCACGAAAAGATATCGATCAATTGACTGAATTTGTAGCCATTTACGGTGCAAAAGGACTTGCTTGGCTAAAAATAAAAGACGAGGCTTTAACAGGTCCGATCGCTAAGTTTTTATCGGATGAAGAAAAGCAGTTAATAACCGAACGGGCCGCTGGTGAAAATGGCGACTTATTGTTATTTGTAGCAGATCAAACAGCTATTGTTCATGACAGCTTAGGAGCGCTTCGGTTAAAGCTAGGTAAGGAATTAAATTTAATTGATCAAACAAAATTTAATTTTCTTTGGATTGTTGACTGGCCATTATTAGAGTACGATGAGGAAGAAAAGCGTTATACTGCTGCACACCATCCATTTACATCGCCGATGGATGAGGATAAAGCTAAACTAAGTACTGAGCCAGAAAATGTACGAGCAAATGCGTATGATCTCGTATTAAATGGGTATGAGCTTGGCGGCGGTTCGATGAGAATTTATGAAAAAGAATTACAAGATGAAATGTTTCAAGTGCTTGGCTTTTCTAAAGAACAGGCTAAAGAGCAATTTGGCTTTCTGCTTGAAGCACTTGAATACGGTGCACCTCCTCATGGCGGCGTAGCACTGGGTCTAGATCGAATTGTTATGCTGTTAGCAGGAAAGGATAATTTACGGGATACGATTTTATTCCCTAAAACAGCTTCCGCCTCAGATTTATTAACAGATGCACCGAGCGAAGTGAGTCCTAAGCAACTGGAAGAGCTATCTATTCAGTTACAAGAAAAAAATGACGATTAAATTAAATTGATGAGAATTTGTAACATTTGTAACGAATAAGTAAATTTCTAAATTATTGAAAAAAGTTAAAAGCTATGGTAAGATAAATTTACAAAAGTTAGTCAATCCTGATGTGTTCGTCTATTAAAATCGTTTTGACCGAACATCTACAATATTGGGAGTTTGCTCGTTTTTACATTGCTTGCAAGCCTCTTGTATGTGGAAGCATAAGATGTAAAACAAAACACCCACCTGCCGAGAGCGGGATCAAAACTGGATGTTAGACGGCATAATTGGGATTGATAAATTACATGAAAAACTGACTTTCTTGTTGCGTATGCAATAGGTAAAGTCAGTTTTTTTGGTGATATACAAACGTTTTTTAATTTAAGTGGCTCCTTGTAAAATGATGTTGGTGATGTATTTTAAGTCGAGGAATACCTACTCATGAATTAGAACGAAACATGGAAGCTTGCGCTCAGATTTAACTGACTTGTACTACAGCTGACAGGCTTTCCGCGGTTACTGCCTCAGCTTCAATAGCTCCTCTGTCCGAGTCGCTTCAGTGATCTTCGGACGCGTGCTATTTCCGCAGAAGTCCGTCAACTTCCGTTCCAGTCAGCTTAAAGAGGGCTAATGTCATTATTGCACACACTTCCATGCTGTTTAATTTGCATTGGAGTGTGTTTCTTTATGTTTTGTATTGTATTTTGCGTCTACAGATTTTCGCTTGAATTAAAGCATGATTCGATTCTTATAATTCGTGAAGCTTCTGTACTTATAAGCGAATCGACAAGTGATTTCCCTCCTGGATTTGGCTTTTGACGACTTTTATACGACAGGGGAATTCACTTGTTATCTATTAGAAAATAAAAATGACGTTCGTGATTTTTATTCACCAACGTCATATATTGTACAACCAATTTAGTTTGAACCTTGTGCTAGCTGTTCAAGATTTCCGTTTTTATCCATTTTGAAAGCAGGTGCTTTTAGAGAGCCTTGGTCTTCTAGTACAGTCATTTTTCTTGCACGTTCCATAATTTGGATAAACATTTGATAGTCCTCTTGAACTGTTTCTAGCTTTTCTTCCGTTAAAGAAAGTTGTTTTTCAAGCTTTTCAACGTGTGCGCGCAACATTTGATTCTCATTTTCTAATTGCTGCAAGGATAGCTTTGATTGATTTGCAGCATAATAGTCTTTCTTTAAGTTGCTTAAGTAATGAATTACCGTATCTAATGTTATAGATGAATTGTGTTCTTCAGCCGTCGATCCATTGTCAATTGTAATGGGAGCAGGATTCACAGTATGCTGTGTATGCTTTGTTAACCGAGTTTGAGCTGCTGCAGCACGCTTCTTTTCTTTTCGTTGCCTTTTTGCTAGATCAATTGCATTTTCATACTTTCGTCGTACTTCAGCGTTCCAGCGAAACCCACAGGCAGCAGATGTTCGATTAAGCTTATCGCCAACTTCCTCAAAGGCATTGAGCTGTGTACTTCCTTCTCTTACGTGGCGGAGGACGGTTTCTGCTAACAATAAGTCATCTTCATGAGACCAGGCATCTTGTCTTACTTTGGCCAAATAATTCAACTCCTTTTTCACTATACTCCAATGATTAATAGAATGTTATAACTACCTCTATTTTTTAAGTGTCATTGCTTTTTTGCTTAAGCAACCACACTATAAGTAGTATCACCGGCAGAAAAAGGAATTATACGTGTCTATAAATGTTTCTTTTGATCGTTTTGGATTTTTTCATACACTTGTTTCATAGCTTGTTCAAATTTACCAGTAGTTTTTGGATGGTAATACTGCTTTCGTTGTAATGGATCAGGCAAATATTGCTGCGGTACCCAGCTATTTTCATAGTTATGTGGATATTGATAGGTAACGCCTCTCCCCAAATGTTTAGAACCTTCATAATGTGAATCTTTTAAATGGGCTGGAATTTCTCCAGTGTTTCCAGTTCGGATATCTCTGAGTGCTTCGTCGAGTCCTTTATAAGCAGAATTGGACTTAGGCGATAATGCGAGTTCAGCAATTGACACTGCAAGCGGTATACGTGCTTCTGGAAAGCCAACCCGTTCCGCTGCTTCTATTGCGGCTAATGCTCTTGGCCCAGCTTGTGGATTAGCAAGACCGATATCTTCATATGCAATTACGAGCATTCGACGTGCGATACTATCAAGGTCACCTGCTTCGATTAAGCGACCTAAATAATGGAATGCAGCATTCACGTCGCTCCCACGGATTGACTTTTGAAAAGCAGAGAGCACATCATAATGTGCATCCCCATTTTTATCATGGGAAAAGCTCTTCTTTTGCATACACTCCTCAGCAATCGTTAAATCTATTTTAATAACATGATCAGCATTTTCCGGCGTCGATAAAACAGCGAGCTCTAATCCATTCAAAGCGGATCGTAAATCCCCGTTTGAACTATGTGTTAAATGCTTAAGAGCTTCATCAGTAATGGATATGTTAAGGTTACCGTATCCATTTGTATGATCTTCAAGTGCTCGGAAAATAGCAGTTTCAATTTGTTCGCTAGTTAATGCGTGTAACTCAAATAAATGGCATCTGCTTCGGATAGCGGGATTAATGGAATGGTACGGGTTACTCGTTGTACAACCAATTAAAGTAATTAGATTGCTTTCAAGGTGTGGGAGTAGGAAATCTTGTTTGCCTTTGTCTAGGCGGTGAACTTCATCAAGAATTAATACAATACTTCCCGTCATTTTTGCTTCTTCAATTACTATCTCCATATCTTTTTTTCGATCTGTCACAGCGTTTAGTTTACGAACAGGTAGCTGCAAGCTGTGGGCTAGTGCAAAGGCCATGGAGGTTTTTCCAGTACCCGGAGGACCAAATAATATCATGGAAAGGAGGCGTTTTGCTTCAATCATTCGACGAACTATTTTACCTTCTTGTACAAGATGCTCTTGACCAATAATGTCATGGATATGAGTTGGACGCATTCGTAAAGCAAGTGGTTTTTGGCTCATTTGTATCGATCCTTTATCTAATCATTTGTTTAAAACTTAAAAACATAAGCTACAATTTGTAAACTGCAAGAAATATAGGATTCATGTTATAATAGCATGTATTATTTACATTTATACTAAATGATAGGAACGTATCGTATCGTTAAAATATAGTTTAGCACATACGTTCCTTTTTTGTTAAGTAGTGTTTTGCACAGTCTCTTATAATTATTATTAACATAGACGGCTCATTAAAGATAGCAGAGGTGTAATAGGAATGAAGATTTCTACTAAAGGGCGGTATGGGTTAACAGTTATGATCGAGCTAACACGGAGATATGGAGATGGCCCTGTATCATTAAAATCGATTGCCGATCAAAAAAATCTATCGGCACATTATTTAGAGCAATTGGCTGCACCGTTACGAAATGCAGGGCTTATAAAGAGTATACGAGGCGCTTATGGTGGTTATATTTTAGCTGAAAACCCTGAACAGATTACAGCTGGTGATATTATTCGTGTGCTTGAAGGGCCGATTACTTTAGTCGAAGGAATGGAGTCTGAGGAAGCTGCACAGCAAGCGCTTTGGTTACGTGTGCGCGATGCCGTTAAAGAAGTATTAGATAATACGACATTGTTGGATTTAAAAGAATATGGCGACAAAGAGCCAAATAAAGAATATATGTTTTATATTTGAATATGAAAGGATCGATTACAATGATCTACTTAGATCATGCTGCAACTACTCCAATTGCTAAGGAAGTAATGGCAACGATGACTGCATGGGCAGAGAACAAAGATGCATTTGGCAATCCGTCGAGTGTCCACCATTTTGGCCGACGTGCAAGACGTGATTTAGACGATGCGAGAAGAAGTATTGCCCAAACAATACAAGCGGAAGAAAAAGAAATTATTTTCACTAGTGGTGGCACGGAAGCAAATAATTTGGCAGTAATAGGTACAGCTTTAGCAAACAAAGATAAAGGTAATCATATTATAACATCGAAACAGGAACATCATGCTGTTTTACGTGCAGCGGAATATTTAGAGAAAAAAGGTTTTGAAGTAACGTATTTACCTGTAAATAATGAGGGGATTGTACGTATAGAAGACGTAAAGGCTGCATTAACCAATCGAACAATACTCGTATCGTTAATGGCTGTGAATAATGAAACAGGAATCGTTCAGCCAGTACAGGAAATTGGAAGCATGTTAAAAAATCATCAAGCTTTCTTTCATACAGATGCAGTCCAAGCATTTGGCTTACTGAAATTAAATGTTTTGCAGCTTGGTGTTGATTTACTGACAGTATCTGCCCATAAGATTAACGGACCAAAAGGAATGGGTTTTTTATATGCTGCTTCACATGTGCCTATTTCTCCTATCCAATTCGGTGGAGAACAGGAAAGAAAGAAACGAGCAGGCACGGAAAATACAATGGGCGTGCTCGGGCTAAGAAAAGCGGTTGAAATTGTTATGGATGAACGAGAATATCGTTATCAAAAATATTCAAGCTATAAAAAAGAATTTGTACGCGTTTTAACTGAAAAAAAAGTAAGGTTTCAAATAAATGGAACGATAAATAATACGGTACCTTCAATTATAAATATTAGCTTTCCTAATACGGATGTACAAGCGCTATTGACGAATTTTGATATAGAAGGGGTTGCGGCATCAAGTGGTAGTGCATGTACAGCTGGAGCTATAGAGCCATCTCATGTTCTAACTGCAATGTATGGTGCAAATGATGAGAGAGCAATTAATTCGATTCGCTTCAGCTTCGGATTAATGAATTCCAAGGAAAACATTAGCGCAGCAGCGAACATTGTTGCATCAGTCGTTAACCGTTTAACGAACCAAAAAGGGTGATTGAAAGTGTTAGAAAATAAAAACAAGGATATACGTGTTGTTATCGGGATGAGCGGAGGAGTAGACTCGTCAGTAGCCGCACTATTGCTGAAGGAACAAGGCTATGACGTGATTGGTATCTTCATGAAAAATTGGGAGGATACAGATGAAAACGGGGTGTGTACAGCAACTGAGGATTTTGAAGATGTCGCACGGGTTGCAGACCAAATCGGCATCCCGTATTATTCAGTTAATTTCCAGAAGCAATATTGGGACAATGTATTTACGTATTTTCTCGATGAATATAAAGCCGGAAGAACACCGAACCCGGATATAATTTGTAATAAAGAAATTAAATTTAAAGCATTTTTAAACCACGCAATTTCTTTGGGCGCCGATTATGTAGCAACCGGGCATTATGCTCGTGTAGAACAAAGCGATGGTCGCTTTAAAATGATGCGAGGTAATGATCCAAATAAAGATCAGACGTATTTTTTAAGTCAGTTAAATGAGGAAGTTCTTGAAAAAGTCATGTTCCCTTTAGGTCATTTACCAAAAGCAGATGTAAGAGAAATTGCCCAAAAGGCTGGGCTCGCTACAGCAAATAAGAAAGACAGTACGGGAATTTGCTTTATAGGTGAGCGTAATTTCAAAGAGTTTTTAAGCAATTACTTACCAGCGCAACCTGGGGATATGATGACATTGGCCGGGGAATTTAAAGGAAAGCATGATGGATTAATGTATTATACAATAGGTCAACGGCAAGGACTAGGCATTGGTGGGCCAGGCGCACCTTGGTTTGTTGTAGGAAAAAATGTAGAAAAGAATATATTATATGTTGAGCAAGGCTATAATAATGATAAATTGTATTCAGAAGGATTAATTGCATCCGGCATAAATTGGATAAATGGAAAACGGCCAGAAACATCGTTCACTTGTACAGCTAAATTTCGATACCGTCAAGAAGACTGTGAAGTAACAGTAACTCAAATGGAAAATGATCAAGTAACCGTTCAATTTGCTGAAAAGCAACGGGCCGTAACACCTGGTCAAGCAGTTGTTTTTTATGATGGTGAAATATGTCTTGGTGGCGGAACGATTGACTATATTTTAAAACATAATGAACGATTGCATTATGTTGGATAACGACAAAAGAAAAAGGTCATGTGCATAAATAAAGCACGTGACCTTATTCAGGGAGAATCGATAATGGATAAGAATAAACAAGCGATAGAATTATTAAAGCAATCTAAATACGAAGAAGCGGCTAAACTATTTAATGCGATAATTGAAGAAAATCCGAACGATCCGATCGGCTACATTAATTTTGGCAATTTATTAATGCACATAAAAGATTTTGAACGTGCAGAAAGATTTTTTATAAAGGCGATTCACTTAGATAAAAATGCAGCTACAGCCTATTACAGCTTAGGGAATTTGTATTTTGAACAAGGAAGCTTTAAAAAGGCTCAAGAAAAAATAATGGAAGCGATAAATCTTGGCTTAGAAGAAAGCGACTCTTTTTATTTACTCGGACTCGCCCACCTAAATCAGGAGCAACCAAAGCTGGCATTGGCTTATTTATTACGGGCAACTGAGATGGATCCGGGCGATAGTGAGAAGTTATTTCAATACGGATTAACACTGGCCAAATTGGAACATTTAAAAGAGGCAAAAGCTGCTCTTGAACATGTTTTACAAATAGATAAAAACCATAGCGACGCCCATTATAATCTAGCAATTATTGCGTTGTATGATGACAAAATAGAAGAAGCATTGGCTCATTTTAATCAAGCATTAAAAATACAGCCAGATCATCTTCTCGCAGCGAATGGAAAAGCAAAGGTTGAGGAAATGTTGAACATGTAGGATCGTGAGGGATAGCTAATGGAAAATGAGACGAATCCAAATAATAAATCAAATAATTATATTCGTGGCGAACTCCTATATACAATTTTTCATAATCAAGATACGCATTTTTCAATTGCAAAAATAAAAATTCATAACACGAATGAAAATTATAAAGAAAAAGAAATTGTAATTAAAGGTTTTTTTTCAAAATTACAAGATGGCACTGTTTATACGTTTGAGGGAACACTTGAGCGACATGAGAAATTTGGTATTCAATATAGCATTGATTCTTTTCAAACCTACATACCAACATCTGAAGAAGGCCTAGTAAACTATTTGTCCAGTGATTTATTTTTTGGGATTGGTAAAAAGAGCGCCCAAAACATCGTCCAGCATTTAGGAGAAAATGCGATACAGAAAATAATGAATGATCCCGATCGCTTAAAAACGGTACCAAAGTTAAACAAAAAATCGAGAGAATCATTAGTTAAGACGTTGCAAGATAATCAAGGATTTGAACAAGTTGTCATTTATTTAACAAAATATGGGGTCGGTTTAAAGCTAGCTCAAAATATATATGAAACATATAAAGAAATGGCTTTGGAGCAAATAAAAAATGATCCATTTCTGCTAGTACTTGATATTGAAGGGTTTGGCTTTCATACGGCTGATAAGCTCGCAATCGCTAATGGACTCCCAATGACTCACCCAAACAGAATAAGTGCTGGTTTTATATACGTATTACAAAATAGTGTACAGGAAGGTCATGTATATTTGCCGATCGATATCTGTGTAGAACAAGTATTTAACCTACTTTCTACACCTGGTCTTAACGAGCAAATGGTAATCGATTGCTTAGAGGAATTAAATAAAGAAAAAAAAGTAATTCTATTAAATGGCAATGCATATTTACCATCGCTATACTATGCAGAGGATGGATTCGTGGCTAGCCTTGAACGATTGATTCAACATCCTGTTGAGGAAACGACGAACTTGGCTGAATTAATGAAAATTATTGGTGGAATTGAAGAATCAGAGGTAATTAGTTATGGAGAGGAACAGTTTAAAGCGATTCATGAAGCAATTCATTCTAAAATAATGATTTTAACTGGTGGACCTGGAACAGGGAAAACAACAGTAGTGAAGGGAATAATTAATGCTTATGCTTCGATTCATTCATTATCCATTCAACGTGATGATTACGATAAAAAAGAAGATTATCCGTTTATATTGGCTGCACCGACAGGAAGGGCTGCAAAACGACTGCAGCAATCTACTGGAATAACTGCTACAACTATTCATCGTCTGCTTGGTTGGGACGGGAAAGATTACTTTGATAAAAATGAGAATGAACCGCTTTCTGGCCAGTTATTAATCGTAGACGAATTTTCTATGGTCGATATTTGGTTAGCCCATGCCTTATTTAAGGCCGTTCCCAATCATATGCAAATACTACTCGTAGGCGATGAGGATCAATTGCCTTCTGTAGGACCTGGTCAAGTGTTAGCTGATTTAATAGGAACAAATGTATTGCCCTCCATTACGCTCGAAGAAGTGTATCGACAACAAGAAGGCTCTAAAATAATTGAGCTTGCGCATCATATTCGCAATGATACTTGTACGATTGATGTGTTACAAAATAAGCAGGATTTCAGCTTTATTACGTGCAAGGAATTTCAAATTGTAGATGTAATCGTCAATATTTTTAAAAAAGCGCTCGATAAAGGGATTAATACGAGGGATATACAAGTGTTAGTGCCGATGTATCGAACGGAAGCGGGTATACTTGCGATAAACAAGCAGCTTCAACAATTAATAAACCCAAAAACTCGACAAAGACGAGAAAAGAAATTTAAAGATGTTATTTTTAGAGTAGGGGATAAAGTAATTCAGCTTGTAAATCGACCTGAAGATGGAGTGTCTAATGGTGATATTGGCACTATTGTTGCTATATTTGAAGAGGATGAGAATGAAGAAAATGTAGAGCAAGTAGTTGTATCTTTTGATGGAAAAGAAGTAGTCTATGAAAAAAAAGATTACAATGAAATAATGCATGCGTACTGTATTTCAATTCATAAGGCGCAAGGGAGTGAATTTCCTATTGTAATTTTACCAGTGACGCCAGCTTATAATCGAATGCTTCGTAAAAACTTATTATACACTGCAGTTACGAGAAGCCAACAATCGTTAATTATTTGCGGTATGAAGGACGCTTTTTTAAGAGGAGTTCGTACGAAGGACACGAACAAAAGGTATACATCGTTAAAAGAACGAATAATGGAACGTATAAAAGATATGAAGGAAGCAACAACTGGACAAACAGATCCGGAAGATGAGATTAGTCCTTATGATTTTATGTAGTAGTTGAGAATAGCGAACGCCAAGCTGGTTAAACTAAGTTCATCATGAACATTACTTGCAGAGGAAGCTTGCTATGCCTTCACAATGTGCTATTGAGGTTACACAGACGGAATTTCAAAAGAAAAAAAGAAATTTCATTCCACCTTGTTAAATAACATCGAACGGTTTTTAATAAAGGAGAGTGAATATGTTTCATAAGAAGGAAGTCCGTCTGTTCTATATTTTAGCTTTAGTTGCTTTTATTTGCTTGCTTATATTTCTGTTTAGTAAGACTTTTCCATTTCTAAAACATTTGATTTTATTTTTTTGGCAATTGTCGGCTCCTTTTATTATCGCTATTTTTATTGCGTACTTGCTCTATCCACTCGTAGTAAAGTTACATAACTGGAATATTCAAAAACCGTTAGCAATTTTATTCATTTATTTTATCTTTTTTGGTGGGATAGCATATTCAATATATCTTGGGTATCCTGCAATCGTACATCAAGTAAGAGACCTTAATGAACAACTCCCTCACGTAATCCGAATGTATGAGGCATTGATTTATCAGTTGTACGAATCGACTTCTTTTTTACCAGAAACCGTACATGAAAAAATGGATAAGTTAATTTACCGAATGGAATTGGCACTGGAAAATATTTTGGAAAAGCTAGTAGGTGGCGTGACAAAGCTTTTTGATTTTATTATTGTTCTGACAGTTATTCCTGTCCTCGTATTTTATTTTCTAAAGGATTATTTGAAAATAAAAGATACTATAAAAAGGTTCCTCCCAGCAAAGCACCGTGCAGCGATTGAGCAAATGATCCATGCAATTGATAAAAGCTTAGGTAATTATATTAGAGGTCAAATGATTGTAGCAGTTTTCGTTATGGTAACGACATGGGTCGTTTTTTATTTTATGAATATAAAATATGCGTTACTTCTTGCTGTAATTATAGGACTAACAAATATTATTCCGTACTTCGGCCCTATAATCGGAACAGTCCCAGCGGTACTTATTACTCTGTCGGTGTCGGGGAAATTAGCAATCATTGTTATTGTAGTCAGTTTTGTCATTCAACTTGTGGAAAGTAACTTTTTATCGCCTTACATTGTTGGAAGAACTACAAAAATACATCCAGTGACAATTATTTTTGTCTTGCTTTTAGGTGCAAAGTTAAGTGGAATTATTGGTATGATTGTAGCCGTACCAATTTATATGATTTGTAAAGAAGTATTCCGACATACGATCGGTTTACGACTCTTGAATTGACATTTTCCTAATAGTTTTCTATACTAACTTTAAAATTATATAGTTTTAAAACGAAGATAGTTCCAAGTACATGATGTTGATTTTAAAGAGAAGGATTTTCAATGGCTGAGAAAAATCCTAAAATCTGATTCATGGAAAGCTAAACTGGAGTATGGTTAATACCCATCGGTTTCAAACCGTTATTATGATCAAGTGATGGACAGTTGTTGTTTGTTCATAATGAGGGTGGTACCACGGTAATCTCGTCCCTGCAGAACGCAGTGAGGGGATTTTTTTATTTTTAAAATAATGCAGCAGTTAAAATAATGGAGGAGATGGAAATGAAACAGTTGACGTCAGCTGAAATCAGACAAATGTTTATCGACTTTTTTAAAGAAAAGGGTCATCATGTGGAACCGAGCGCATCGTTAGTTCCAAAAGATGATCCGAGCTTACTATGGATTAATAGTGGCGTCGCGACCTTGAAAAAATACTTTGATGGAACCATCATCCCAGAAAACCCGCGTATTGTTAATGCCCAGAAGTCAATTCGCACAAATGATATTGAAAATGTAGGCTATACAGCTCGACACCATACTTTTTTTGAAATGCTAGGAAACTTTTCGATCGGGGACTACTTTAAAAGAGAAGCGATCGAATGGGCTTGGGAGTTTTTAACAAGTGAGAAATGGATCGGTTTTGATGCAGACCGCTTATCAGTGACTGTTCATCCGGAAGATGATGAGGCTTATAACATATGGCTGAATGAAATAAACATACCGGCACACAGAATCATCCGATTAGAAGAAAATTTTTGGGATATAGGAGAAGGGCCAAGTGGTCCAAATACAGAAATTTTTTATGACCGTGGAGAAGCGTTTGGAAGTGACCCATCTGATGCGGAACTATATCCTGGTGGAGAAAATGAACGATATCTTGAAATATGGAACTTAGTTTTTTCTCAATTTAACCATAACCCAGATGATACGTATACGCCATTACCGAAGAAAAACATTGATACTGGAATGGGCTTGGAACGGATGGCATCAATAATCCAAAATACAAATACAAATTTTGAAACCGATTTGTTTATGCCTATTATAAAAAAGGTTGAGCAATTTGCGAATATGGAATATGGAAGCGATTCGCAAACAGATACAGCCTATAAAGTAATTGCAGATCACATTCGTACGGTTGCTTTTGCAATTGGCGATCATGCACTCCCATCAAATGAAGGGCGGGGGTATGTATTACGAAGACTTATCCGACGAGCTGCTCGTTTTGCAAAGCAAATAGGTATTGAGAAACCGTTTATGTATAAGTTAGTATCAACAGTAGGAACGATTATGAAGGACTATTATCCTGAGGTTATAAATCAGTGCGCTCATATTGAAATAATTATTAAAGTAGAAGAAGAACGATTTCTTGCAACATTAAATGAAGGATTAACCATTTTGACAACGATTATGGAAAAAGCGAGTAAAGCACAAAATACGGTTATTTCAGGAGTAGATGTATTTCGTCTATATGACACATATGGATTTCCGAAGGAGTTAACGGAAGAATATGTGAAAGATCAAGGTTTTACGATCGATGTAGCAGGATTTGAGCTTGAAATGAAAAAACAACAAGAAAGAGCTAGAGATGCTCGAAAATCTATAGACTCTATGCAAGTTCAGGATGACTTATTAAGCAGTGTAAACGTTGAAAGTAAATTTGTAGGCTACGACAAAACCGAAGTTAAAACAGTGATCGAGGCAATGATTAATCATGATGCACCTGTAAGTACAGTTTCAACAGACGAAGAAGCATATTTATATTTACGTGAAACGCCTTTCTATGCAGAGAGTGGGGGACAAATCGCCGATAACGGTTGGTTATATACTGAAAACGCGATTGCTTATGTAAAAGATGTTAAGAAAGCTCCAAATGGCCAGCACGTACACCATATCGAAATAAAGCAAGGAACATTGAATGTTGGTGAGCACGTAAAAGCAGCTGTCGATTATGTTTTTCGAACAGAAATAGTGAAAAACCATACAGCGACACATTTGCTGCATCAAGCATTAAAAGATGTGCTCGGTGATCATATAGCTCAAGCTGGTTCACTCGTAACGCCAGATCGACTACGCTTTGATTTTACTCATTTTGAGAAAGTAAAAGATGAAGAGCTGTTACAAATTGAACGAATCGTAAATGAAAAGATCTGGCAACACATCCCGGTCACGATTGTGGAGGAACAATTGGAGCAAGCAAAAAGTATGGGAGCAACTGCATTATTTGGTGAAAAATATGGTGATATTGTGCGCGTAGTTCAGATTGGTGAATACAGCATAGAGCTTTGTGGCGGTTGTCATGTTCACAATACATCGGAAATAGGTCTGTTTAAAATTACAATGGAGAGTGGTATTGGAGCAGGTACTAGAAGAATTGAAGCGAGCACTAGTAAGCAAGCCTACGAATTAACATTGAAAAAAGAAGATATACTTCATACTTCTGCGCGCTTATTAAAAACAAAACCAGAAAATGTGCCAGCTCAGATTGAACAAATGTATGAAGATATTAAAGGACTACAAAGGGAAAATGAATCCTACAGTACAAAGTTATCTAAATTAGAGGCTTTAACGCTTGTAGAAAAAACGGATATAGTGAATGAAATCCCGTTTTTAGCACAACATGTACAAGTAAAGGACATGAATCAGCTCAGAAATATGGTGGATGAATTAAAACAAAAGCTAGGTTCAGCAGTTATATTGCTTGCTGCAGACAACAATAAAAAAGTTCAATTAGCTGCAGGGGTTACGAAGGATTTAATGGGTAAAGGACTGCATGCTGGTAATTTAATCAAGCAAGCAGCACAAATTTGCGGCGGTGGCGGCGGTGGTCGTCCAGATATGGCACAAGCTGGCGGGAAAAAGGTTGAAAACATTCAAGATGCCTTAAGTTATGTAGAAACGTACATTTCACAAACAACAGAAAGATAAGCGAAAAAGATATTATAATCTTTTCAAACATGGTAGAATAACGAAAGAAGGTAAAACATGGAATGAGGTGTCACTATGAGTTCGATTGACAAAACGATGAAGTTTAATTTTTCGGATGAACCTTTTGATCAAGATATTAAACAAATCCTCTCCACGATTCATGAAGCTTTGAAAGAAAAGGGCTATAATCCAATTAATCAGATTGTAGGTTATTTATTATCGGGAGACCCAGCGTATATACCACGCTATAAAGACGCTCGTAATTTAATACGTAAAGTCGAACGAGATGAAGTGATTGAAGAACTCGTAAAGTTCTATCTAAATGAACAGCATAAGGATCGATAAAATGAAAATTCTCGGATTGGATGTTGGATCAAAAACAATCGGTGTAGCTGTTAGTGACGCACTTGGTATAACTGCACAAGGAATAACGACAATAAAATGGGATGAAAACAATCGGTGCTCTGCAGATGCAGAAATGAAGAAAATTATTGCAGAGCACGAAGTACAGCAAGTTGTAATAGGTCTTCCCAAACATATGAATGGTTCTGTTGGTGAACGAGGGAAAGCTTCCGAATTATACGCAAAACATATAGAACAAACGTATAAGCTACCTGTTCATTTATGGGATGAACGTTTGTCAACAGCAGCTGCTGAGCGTGTTTTGCTAGAGGCTGACATGAGCCGAATGAAAAGGAAAAAAGTAATTGATAAAATGGCAGCCGTAATGATTTTACAAGGCTTTCTTGACCAACAACGATAAAAGGAGTGGGGAAATGGCTTTAGAAGAAAAAGAGCGAATCATTATACCAGATGAAAACGGGGAAGAGCATTTGTTTGAAGTATTGTTTAGTTTTGAATTGGATGAAACTGAACAGACTTACATTGCTTTAATACCTGCAGAGCAAAGTGAAGAAGAGGAAGACGTTGAAGTGTATGCGTTTCGTTACGAAGAAAAAGAGAATGATGATAACGATTTATCTTTGTATCCAATTGAATCGGATGATGAGTGGGACATGGTTGAGGAAATGCTCCATACGTTAACAGAAGAAAGCGAATAAATACGATATCGTTGTAATTCGAAATTGGTGCCAATTATGGCGCCAGTTTTTCTTCATAAAATTATAATAGATTATCTTCTTTATTTTTAGTATAATGTAGCAGATAAGGAGGATGATCCGTGTCGAACGATATAAAAAAACAATATAAAGAAAATATAGCAGCACATTCTGAAGAGGCAAAAATAGTCAGAAAGATAGTTGCGATCGTCATTTTCTCGCTCTTGCTTATAATTGTAATTGGAAGTGTTTCCGGTTACATGTATGTAAAGTCGGCACTCGCACCAGTAGATCCAGACGAGACTTCAGAAGTAAAAATAGAGATCCCTTTAGGTTCATCAACATCAAATATAGCAACCATTCTTGAATCGAATGGAATAATTAAAGATAGTCGTGTATTTCGTTTTTATTTAAAATTTAAAAATAAAGGTGATTTTCAAGCAGGAGAATATGCACTTTCTCCTTCGCTGAAGATTGATGAAATTATTGAGAAGCTACAGAGTGGAAAAGTGCACGAAGAGCCTATTTTCACAATTACTATACCAGAGGGAAAAACGGTCGATCAAATAGCAGAAATATACGCAAGCACGCTCCCTTTCAGTAAGGAAGAATTTCTTACACAAGTAAGCGATGCTGATTATGTTAATCAATTAATTAATACGTATCCGAGCCTACTTACCGATAAAATTTTAGACCCTAACATCCACACACCATTAGAAGGATACTTATATGCAGCTACGTACGATTTTTATGAAGAGGACCCAACTGTTGACTCTGTCGTAAAGAAAATGCTTGATAAAACAGAACAGGTAGTCCTTCCTTTTTCAGATCAAATTGATGAAAAGGGATTTACAATTCATGAAGCGTTAACCTTTGCATCTTTAATTGAAAATGAAGCGAAAACAGAAGAACAGCGAACAATGATTGCGGGAGTATTTTATAATCGATTAGAAATAGACATGCCATTACAAACAGATCCAACCGTGCTGTATGCATTAGGACAGCATAAGGATAAAGTGTTAAATAAAGATTTAAAAACAGAATCCCCGTACAATACGTATCATATAAAAGACTTACCAATAGGCCCTATTTCTAACTTTGGTAAAA